>JAYZBJ010000084.1:0-6649 GCA_036338795.1 Pseudomonadota bacterium
ATTGGCCGTTATGCTGCGCGCGCTCTTGTCCGCGAAGGCTGGCGCGTCCGCGTCGCTGTGCGCAAGCCGCACCTGGCGGGGGATGCGAAGCTCGCCGGCCCTCCGGGTTGGGTCGACCTTGCCCAGGCAAACATCCGCAACCGCAAGTCAGTTGAGCGCGCGGTCGAAGGCGCAGACGCGGTCGTGAATCTCGTCGGCATCCTGTTCGAAAAAGGCCCGCAAAACTTCGAAGCCGCGCAGCGCGAAGGCGCCATCAATGTCGCCGAAGCGACGAAGGCTGCCGGGATTGAGCGTCTCGTCCAGATTTCCGCGATCGGCGCGAACAAGGACTCCAAGTCCGATTACGCCCGCACGAAAGCCGAAGCTGAAGACGCTGTTCGCGAGGTCATGCCGGGCGCGGTGATCCTCCGCCCATCGGTGGTGTTTGGACCGGAAGATGATTTCTTCAACAAGTTTGCAGGCATGGCCGCAGGGCCTGTCGCAAACGTGCTGCCATTCCTTCCGGCTATCGGCGGCGGCAAGACAAAGCTCCAGCCGGTCTATGCCGGCGACGTTGCCGACGCCATCGCCGCGGCCGTGACGCGCGACGATGTCGAGGGCAAGACTTACGAGCTGGGCGGTCCACGCGTTTATGACTTCCGCGAGCTTTATGATTTTATCGGCGAGACGATCGACCGCAAACGCTATGCAGTGACGCTGCCTTACTTTGTCGCCAAGCCCATGGGCCTGACTTTTGGTGCGCTTTGGCGTGTTCCGCCGCTCGCCTGGGGCTTTTTCGGTGATCCGCCGATTACCGGCGATCAGGTCGAAATGCTGAAGTCTGACAATGTTGTCGCTGAAGACGCGCTGACGCTGGCGGATTTGGGCGTGACAGATATTGAGAGCGTCGAGTCGATCACACCAACCTATCTATGGCCTTACCGCTCCTATGGTGAGTTCCACCAAAAGGGCGAAGCGTAGTCACGCACCATACCAGCTAAGTTTGTGATCAGCCCCGCCAAATGGCGGGGCGATTTCGTTTGGGCCAAAGCGGCATCAACTGCCCTTACAACCGGAGATGAACAAAGATGCCCGCAAATCATCACAATCCGTTCCGCTTCCCGCTGCAATTCATGACGAGAAAGTCATGAAACAGAGCTTTCCGCAGGCGAGGGGACGCGCGGAAGGGGGCGGCGTACGGAGGGGGCGGAACAGCCTGCTGCGTGCGTCGTCTTTTGGTGGAAGCTGATTTTGTGCGAGAACAGCCCGCTCTCTTGCTGGAGGGCGGGCTGTTCGATTTGCGTGATGGCCAGTCAGGCCGCTTTGTCGATTGCTTCAAGCCGCGCGATCTCTGCGTCGGCATCCGTGCGCAACTGGGAGAGCAGGGTGCGCGTTTCCGGCGTGACGGCTTTCGCCATCGCCTTATTGATCTCATCAAGGATGTAGCGTTCTCCACGCAGCACCTCTTCCACGGCGACTTCTGTATCCTTGTCGACCACCGTCCGCAGCGAGGTGAAGGCGCGATGGGCGGTGCCGAGTGCCTCGCCATGTTCTGCGGGCACCGCGCCCACGGCGATCACACGCTTCTGCAGCGCATCGCGGTGCGCATTCCGTTTCTTGGCGAGGTCAAGCAGGACCGGCTTCAGGCCGTTCGTCTCATCAGGGATATCCGCAGCCTGCTTATACAGGGCCGCCGCGTCGATATAGATGCGTGTCAGGCGGTTCAGTTCACTCACCTCATCCTGCATGGCTTCGCTCATATCAGCGTTCTGCTGCACAGCGGCCTGCTCTGGTCCCGACAGTCCAGCAGAGCTACAGGCCGCCATCATGGCCGGCAGGGCTAGCGCGGCACTGGCGAGAAAAATGCGTTTCATGATCCACGATCCTTTCCGTTCTGGAACGTGCCGCAAACGAATGGTTGGATTGCCGGTTCCTGCACCAGGCGCGGCCTGTCGATTAACTCGCGGCAAGGTAGGGCAGCATCGCGATCAGGGCGACGCCAAGAAGAAGCCGGTAGATGACGAAGGGCAGGAAGCTCATGCGATTGAGGATGGCCATCAGGCCCCAGATCGAGACGAACGCGGAGCCGAAGCTCAGCACGGCGATGATCAGGCCATCGGTCAGTGGCACGGTCATCTCGCCAGGTTCGGCCATGCACAGCTTCAGGAAGGCGTAGCCGCCCGCCATCATCAGGACGGGGACACCGCAGAGCATGCCAAACCGCGCAGCCTCAATGCGGGAAAGGCCAAGGCCGCGCGCAGCTGTCATCGTAATGCCCGACCGGCTTACGCCGGGAATGAATGCGAGCGCCTGGGCCAACCCGATCAGGATGCCGTCGCGTGCGGTCATGTCAGATTCGGTGCGGTGCGTGGGGCCTTTGGAGTCTGCCCACCAGAGCAGCAAGGCAAAGAAAATGGTTGCGGCAGCAATTGCCTCGACAGAACGCAGGAAAGAGAGCGCCGGGATAAATTCTACCGCAAGGCCGGCCAGCACGGCGGGCGGTGTGGCGAGCAGGATGAGTAGTGCGAGCTTGCCGGACGATGTGAGCTTGCCATCATCGCGGCCGACGCCAATCAGCTCAAAACCGCCTTTGACGGCCCTTCCGGTATCGCGCCAGAAATAGGCGAACAGCGCGAAGAGCGTGCCGAGGTGCGCCATCGCATTGACCATGAGCTCGTCTTCGCCGCCCACGCCGAACAGGTGTGCCGTCAACAGGACGTGCGCGGACGATGATATCGGCAGCCACTCGGAAATCCCCTGGACAATCGAGATGATGAATAGCTGGAAAAGTGACATTTCGGGCTTCCGCGCTACATTGGCCAGTAGACGGCGACTGTCTTGCACGGTTCGCCAGCTAAATCACGCCCGGCTTTATATATCAATTTGATATTAGTTGGATTTGCCCATATGCGAATTCTGCGCTATATAGCGTTATATTGCCGCAAAAACATATCACTTTGATATTCCGGGGCGCAATTTGCCTTGCGTCCTGTGTTTTCGCGGCTCATAAGGCAAAAAAATTCTAGAGCTGAAGGACCGTCCCCATGTCCAGCCGGATGTTGAAGTTTACGAATATCGACCGCGAAATGCCAGAAAAGCGCGACCCGAAAGCGCGTGCGCAGGATTTCGATGAAATTTATGGCGATTTCGCCAAGGCTGCCGCAGAAGACCAGGCAGGCCGCTGCTCGCAGTGTGGTGTGCCGTTCTGCCAACAGGGCTGCCCGCTCTCCAATGATATTCCAGACTGGCTGAAGCTGGTCGCGGAGGATCGCATGGAAGAGGCCTATCAGGTCTCATCCGCGACGAACAACATGCCGGAAATCTGTGGTCGCATCTGTCCGCAGGATCGCCTTTGTGAAGGCATTTGCACGGTCGAGCAGTCGGGTCACGGGACGGTGACAATCGGCGCTATCGAACGCCACATTACGGACAATGCCTGGGAGCAGGGCTGGGTCACGCCAATCAAGCCGCCGCGCGAGCGTGAGCAGTCTGCGGGCATTATTGGCGCAGGTCCGGGCGGCCTTGCCGCCGCAGAGCAATTGCGCCGCAAGGGCTACCAGGTCACCGTCTACGACCGCTATGACCGTGGCGGCGGCCTCCTCATCTACGGCATCCCGGGTTTCAAGCTCGAGAAGGACATCGTCGAGCGCCGTATCAAACGCCTCGAGGAGAGTGGTGTAACCTTCGAATTCAACACCGCTGTCGGCGAAGGTGTGAAGCTGTCACAACTGCGCGACAAGCACGACACCCTGCTGATCGCGACGGGTGTCTACAAGGCACGCGATCTCATGGTGCCAGGCGCCGGCACTGACGGTGTTTTGCCTGCGCTCGATTTCCTCACCACGTCGAACAGGCGCAGCCTTGGCGACAAGGTGCCGACCTTTGATGACGGCACGCACAATGCCGAAGGCAAGCGCGTGGTCGTGATCGGCGGTGGTGACACCGCGATGGACTGCGTGAGAACTGCCGTACGCCAGGGCGCGAAATCGGTAACCTGCCTTTACCGCCGTGACCAGGCCAACATGCCGGGCTCTCAGCGCGAAGTGGCCAATGCCGAAGAGGAGGGTGTCGTGTTCGAATGGCTGGCAGCGCCCGAGGCAATTCTCGACACAAAGGCCGGTAAGCTGAAATCCGTTCGCGCGGCCCGCATGAAGCTTGGCGCACCCGATCCGTCCGGTCGCCAGTCACCGGAGAAAACCGGGGAAACCTTCGATATCAAGGCCGATATGGTGATCAAGGCACTCGGCTTCGATCCTGAAGACCTGCCGGAGCTGTTTGGTGAGGCTGCCTTGAAAGTGAACCGCTGGGGCGCCATCCGCGTCGATTTCGCAACGCTCGAGACCAGCCTGCCCAATGTGTATGCAGCCGGTGATATCGTACGCGGTGCATCACTGGTGGTCTGGGCCATCAAGGATGGCAGGGATGCTGCCGAGCAGATGCACAAGCGCATGCGCGAGATGAAACGTGACAACACGCCGACCCGCGAAACCGTTGCCGCTGAATAGGCTGACGCGCCAATCATAATTTTCCCCTGAGGGACTGACAGAATGACCGACACGATCGACAAATACATGAATGAGCGCCAGAGGCTGATTGAGGCGCACGCTTACGATCCAGAACACGAGAAAGACGCGTGCGGCGTTGGTCTCGTGGCCGCGCTGGACGGCAAGCCACGGCGCGAAATCGTCGAGATGGGCATCAAGGCGCTGAAGAATGTCTGGCACCGCGGCGCTGTCGATGCTGACGGCAAGACCGGGGACGGCGCAGGTATCCGAATTGAAGTCCCGCAGGACTTTTTCCGTGAGCAGGCCCGTCGCACCGGGCACAACCCGACCGAAGACCCGATTTGTGTCGGGCAGATCTTCCTGCCGCGTACCGATCTGGCAGCGCAGGAAGCGGCTCGTGCGATCGTCGAGACGGAGATCCTGCACTTCGGTTTTTACATTTACGGCTGGCGGCAACCGCCGGTCGACATTTCGGTCATCGGACAGAAGGCGGCCGATACGCGCCCAGAGATCGAGCAGGTGATGTTTCGCGATTCGCTGGAGCGCACTGCTGATGAGCTCGAGCGGGCGCTGTACCTCTGCCGCCGGCGGATCGAGCGCAAGGCGCGCGAGGCAAGCATTCCGGGCTTCTATATCTGTTCGCTCAGCCACAAGTCGCTGATCTACAAGGGCATGTTCCTCGCGCAGGACATCGATAACTTCTTCCTCGACCTGCAGGATGAGCGCTTCGTGTCGCCTATCGCGATCTATCACCAGCGCTATTCCACCAACACTTTCCCGCAATGGTCGCTGGCGCAGCCCTTCCGCATGCTTGCGCACAATGGCGAGATCAACACGCTGCGCGGCAACCTGAACTGGATGAAAAGCCACGAGATCAAGATGGTCTCCGGCGCGTTCGGCGATGACGTGGAAGACGTAAAACCGGTCGTGCCTAAAGGGCTTTCAGACTCTGGCGCGCTCGATGCCGTGTTCGAGATTCTCTGCAAGGCTGGCCGCACGGCGCCGATGACCAAGGCGCTTCTCATTCCGGAAGCCTGGTCCAAGCGCGCGTCGATCATTCCCGACGAGCATGCCGCGCTGTACGCTTACTGCAACTCCGTCATGGAGCCGTGGGATGGCCCAGCCGCGATCTGTGCCTATGATGGTCGCTGGGCGGTTGCAGGGCTTGATCGCAACGGCCTTCGCCCGCTGCGCTATGCGCTTACGGCTGACGGTGTGCTGGCTGTCGGCTCGGAAACCGGCATGTGCCCACTCTCCGATCATGAAGTCGTTCGTCGCGGCCACGTGCGCGCCGGTGGCATGATTGCCGCAAATCTCGAAGAGGGCCGATTTTACGAGCATGACGAAATTGTCGGTGAGCTCGCCGCTGAGCACCCATACGACAAGTGGCTCAAGAATGTAAAAGAACTCGAAGCCGAAATTATCCAGGGTGAAGAACCTCGTCTCTTTGACAAGGAAAAGCTGATGCGTCGCCAGATGGCGGCAGGCTTCACGCTGGAAACGTCAGAACTGATCCTCGCGCCCATGGCCGAGACGGGCAAGGAGGCGATTGGCTCGATGGGCGATGACAGCCCTGTGGCCGTGCTTTCGAATGAGTGCCGTCCGCTTTCACACTTCTTCCGTCAAAATTTCAGCCAGGTCACGAACCCGCCAGTCGACCCGCTGCGCGAAGACCGCGTCATGTCGCTGAAGACACGGTTCAAGAACCTCGGCAATATCCTGACGACGGATGAAACCCAGCAGAATGTATTCGTACTGGAGAGCCCGTTCCTCTCGACCGGTATGTATTCACGCCTGATGGAGACGCTCGGTGAAGGCGTCGAGCATATCGACTGTACGTTCCGTATCTCCGATGTCCGGCGTGATGGCGATGCTCTGAAAGCCGCGCTTGCCCGCATCCAGGCGGAAGCTGAAGAAGCGGTTCGCGCTGGCCGTGAGCACATCGTACTTACCGATGAGCATCAGGATACCGATAATGTCGCGATCCCGATGATCCTCGCCACGGGTGCGGTTCACTCCCACCTCGTGTCTCAGGGGCTGCGGACATTCTGTTCACTCACGGTCCGATCCGCCGAATGCCTAGACACCCATTATTTTGCCGTGCTTGTTGGTGTTGGTGCCACCTGCGTGAATGCCTACCTCGCGCAGGAAGCCATTGCAGACCG
>JAYZBJ010000085.1:0-5989 GCA_036338795.1 Pseudomonadota bacterium
TCCGGCCCGAGGGAAAACTTGTCTTTTGGCGTATCAACCAGAATGAGCACGCTACGCGCTCCGTCGTCGCCATAATGCGACGCCACGCGGAAATTGCCGCGGCCAAGCACGGGTTCAATCAGTGTAGAGAGAGTTTCCAGCTGCGGCGACGATGCTGCGACGGAGCGCGCTTCGCCTTGGGTCAGCAATGAACTGCCACGCCATACCAGCAGGCACGCAGCAAGACAAAACGCAATAAGCGCCGCCTGCCGCGTGCCCCTTGGCATGATGGACTTGGTTGCTGACATAGCCACACCCCGGCTGACTTCATGCCGCGTGAAATTCACGGCATTCCAGTCAGAGGAATAGGCGGATCAGCGTAAACGGCGCTTTAACGATGTGGGGTCGGGACGCCGATGATGGAGTGCCAGATGCCGAAGCTGGTCAGTTGGCGCGATACTGCTGTAGGCGCGTGGTGCGCAGGCCTTTTGTGCCGTGCCTGTCATACAGCTTGTCCCAGCCAATCAGCTCTTCTTCCGAGAGCGAGTAGCGTTCACAAGCTTCTTTGCGGGAGAGCAGGCCTCCCCGGACAGCCGCGACGACTTCCGCCTTGCGACGGGTCACCCAACGGCTGATACCGGGGGGTGGAAGATCATCCCGTGTGAGGGGCTGACCGTCCGGGCCTTTTACACTCAATGTCTTCGCGTTCTGCTGTTCCATGGAGATCCACCATTATTAGCGGTTGATGCCGTAGACGCTTCTGCGTCCGTGGATCTGTGTGTAGCCGAGCGATCTTAAATCAGGTTTCAGCGCGACCTGTCAGTTTTCATGAAAATTCAAAACGTTCTCGACGTAGCCGTTAAGCCCATGTTTGCGAACCTGTCCCGGCATGGGTCAACCTGTTCTGAAACTGTACACTTTGCTTCAGATTCAGGCCGAAATCCGCTCGTCAGCCGGGATCGTCGACGAAATAAATCCGCCGCCCATTACACGAGTTTCACATGAACTATCGTACAGAACGCAGGCTTGTCCCTTGGCGACGCCTTCTTCGGGCACCGCAAAGAACACAGCCGGCTCGTTTCCGGCCCATCCCAGCTTCGCGGGAAGTGGGTCACGGGTTGAACGCACGCGCGCCAGGACCTGCCGGCCCTCGTCGCAAGCCGCCTCAAGCGTGCCGTCGCCAAGCCAGTTGAGCTCTTCCATGGTCAGTGCCGCCGTAAGCAACGCATCGCGCGGACCAACAATGACCTTGCGCGCGGCTGCATCGATCTTCACGACAAATAGCGGCTCACCGGTCGCAACCCCAAGGCCGCGGCGTTGACCAATCGTGTAGTGAATCACGCCATCATGCTGGCCAAGGACGCGGCCATCGAGGTGGACGATGTCACCGCCCCTGCCCGATCCGGGCCGCAGCTTGCGAACCACATCCGCGTAGGAACCCTGCGGCACGAAGCAGATGTCCTGGCTGTCCGGCTTGGCAGCAACTGGCAGATCATACTTCTCCGCCAGCACCCGCACTTGCGTCTTGGGTAGACCGCCAAGTGGGAAACGCAGGTAATCCAGTTGTTCACGCGTGGTCGCGAACAGGAAGTAAGACTGATCGCGCGAATGGTCGGCGGCGCGGTGCAGCTCTGCTCCGGCCTCGCCATCGGTGCGCTGGATGTAGTGCCCCGTCGCGAGGCAATCGGCGCCGAGCTCACGGGCGGTGGCCAGCAGGTCGGAGAATTTGACTGTCTGGTTGCAGCGAATGCACGGGATAGGCGTAGAGCCGGACAGGTACGTGTCCGCGAAGTCTTCCATCACCTGCTCACGAAAGCGGCTCTCATAATCCAGCACATAATGTGGAATGCCGATCCGGTCCGCGACGTTGCGGGCGTCGTGAATATCCTGTCCGGCGCAGCACGCGCCCTTCTTCTCGACAGCGGCACCGTGATCGTAAAGCTGCAGCGTGATGCCAACGACATCATAGCCTTCGTCGGCAAGCATGGCTGCCACGACGGAGCTATCGACCCCGCCCGACATGGCGGCGACAACGCGCGTTTCAGATGGGGGTTTGGCGAAGCCAAGCGAGTTCAGCTCGCCGGATGCGGCGGCCTTGACGTCAGTCATATCGTCCTCCAGCGGGTTCAAGGCCCGAAGCAGAAAGTGTTTCAGAAGCCCGCCATATAGGGCAAATACGGCGAATTGTCAGCGGTGTTGGCGCACGCGCCTTACAGCATGCCTTATCGGCTGCGCGTTATTCGCCTTCCCCATCCCCGGCATCACCAGCGGCCTTGTCGCCGCCTTCACCTTCAACGCCGCGTCCATGGGGATGAGGCCCGCGTCCGGTCGTGGCGCCGCTCTGCCTCGACGCGCGAGCGCTGCCGCTGCGCTGCTTCTCCGGAATACCGCTCTCATGCTCGGCGGTTTCCTCATCCGATGGCGGTTCGAATGGTTCCGGCGCGAAACCGTCGGGCAGTTTCTCGAAATAGAGAGACCGGCTTGGGAAGGCGAAACTTGCGCCCTCTTCCTCAACCGTCTTCTTGATGAAGTAGGCCAGCTGCTCCTTGATCGCCAGCCACTCACCCCAGACCGTCGTTTTCGTGAAGCAGTAGACCATGATGTTCACGGCGCTGTCCGAAAACTCGTCGACATGCACAAAGGTCGAGACGTCAGCGGCTGGTGCGAAATCATCGCTATCGGTGATGAAGCCCTCGATCGACTTGCGAATCTTGGACAGCTGCTCATCGGTCGTGCGGTATTCGAGCCCGATTTTCCAGTAGATCCGGCGATGCGTCATCCGCGAGAAGTTGACCAGCGGTTTGTCTGCCAGCTTGGCATTCGGCACATAGACCGGAGCCTTGTCGAAACGCCGCACGGTGGTTGACCGAAAGCTCACATCTTCGACGATGCCTTCAACGACTCCATCGACAAACACCCAGTCGCCCTTGGACAGTCGCCGCTCGCCGATGATCGTCATGCCGCCGATCAGGTTCTTGAAAAGATCCTGCGCGCCGAGAGCGACGGCGACCGACAGGAGCGAAAGAGATGCCAGGAATGGCAGGACAGGCACGCCCCAGACATCCAGGACAGCCGCTCCGCCGACAAAGAAGACAATTGCCTTCACGATCCGCTTCATCCAGTCGACGAATGTCTCGCCGAGAATGTTGCGCATCCGCTTCAGCAGGCCGAGCAATGGATCGACGAGACGGAACAGCGCCCAGAAGATGGTGATGATCAGGATGGAGCGGGTGATATCCGCAACGATCTGGTCAACCTCACCCTTCGCCCCGAGGGCCTGGGCGGCGAAGAAAACGCCCGCCGCAATCGGCAGAAGCGTTAGCGGCTTCTTCAGCGCGGCGACGACCTGGTCGTCGAAATCGGTTTCCGTCTTGCCGGCCAGCTTACCGATGGAAACGGCAATGATCTTGGCAACTATTCCGCGCAGGACAAACGCAACCACGATGATGCCAAGCGCAATAACACCCTTGCCGATGGGTTGGCCGAGGAAGCCGGTCGTGAATGTGGTTTCGACCTGTGTCCAGAATTCACGAAGAGACGCTACGACGCCGAGATCCTCGATTGGTGCCATCCCATGCCCACCTGTGTTCATCTAAGCCAGACAGTCCGCCCGTGTTGGCGGAGCTGATAGACAAACGCCCCGCAAATCACTTGCGGGGCGCCTGATTTTTGAATCGCTAGAGGTGTTACTAGGCCGACTTGCGGTCGTCGTCCACTTCCTCGAAGTCAGCGTCGACGACATCGTCGTCATTGCTGTCATCAGCTGCAGCGTCAGCCTTCGCATCAGCTTCTGCCGTATCAGCCTGCTGGCTGGCGTAGATTGCCTCGCCGAGCTTCATCGCAGCGGTCATCAGGGCCTGATGTTTCGCCTGGATGTCTGCGAGGTCTTCACCTTCAGCGGCTTTCTTAAGCTCTTCAGCGGCTTTCTCGATTTCGGCCTTCACCTCGGTGCCGACCTTGTCGCCATGCTCGGAGAGCTGCTTCTCGGTCTGGTGCGCGAGGGCTTCAGCAGAGTTCTTCGCTTCGACCAGTTCGCGGCGCTGCTTGTCAGCATCAGCGTTGGCTTCTGCGTCCTTCATCATCGAGTTGATCTCGTCTTCGGAGAGACCGCCCGATGCCTGAATGGTGATCTTCTGCTCTTTGTTCGTCGCCTTGTCTTTTGCAGACACGTTGACGATGCCGTTTGCGTCGATGTCGAACGTAACCTCGATCTGCGGCACGCCACGCGGCGCGGCCGGGATGCCTTCGAGATTGAATTGGCCGAGGATCTTGTTGTCGGCGGCCATCTCACGCTCGCCCTGGAAGACGCGGATCGTCACGGCCGGCTGATTGTCTTCAGCCGTCGAGAAGGTTTGCGACTTCTTGGTCGGGATCGTGGTGTTACGGTCGATCAGGCGGGTGAACACACCGCCAAGCGTCTCAATACCGAGCGACAGCGGGGTCACGTCGAGAAGAACGACGTCCTTGACGTCACCCTGCAGCACACCGCCCTGAATGGCAGCACCGATGGCGACAACCTCATCCGGGTTCACACCCTTGTGCGGCTCCTTGCCGAAGAAGTCCTTCACGGCAGCCTGGACAGCAGGCATGCGGGTCATGCCGCCGACGAGGACAACTTCATCAATCTCGGAGGTCGACTTGCCAGCATCGCCCAGCGCTTTCTTGCACGGCTCGATGGTGCGCTTGACGAGGTCGTCGACAAGGCTCTCGAACTTGGCGCGGGACAGCTTGATGTTGAGGTGCTTCGGACCGGTCTGGTCAGCGGTGATGAAAGGCAGGTTCACTTCGTACTGCGACGCGGACGAAAGCTCCTTCTTCGCCTTCTCGGCTTCTTCCTTCAGACGCTGGAGAGCCAGCTTGTCCTTGGAGAGGTCGATGCCCTGCTCTTTCTTGAACTCGGTCACGAGGAAATCGACAATGCGAAGGTCGAAGTCCTCACCGCCGAGGAAGGTGTCACCGTTCGTGGACAGGACCTCGAACACACCATCACCGATCTCGAGGATGGAAACGTCGAACGTACCACCGCCGAGGTCATAGACTGCGATCGTCTTGCCTTCGTTCTTGTCGAGACCGTAGGCCAGCGCTGCAGCCGTCGGCTCGTTAATGATGCGAAGTACTTCGAGACCGGCAATCTTGCCGGCGTCCTTGGTGGCCTGACGCTGAGCGTCGTTGAAGTAAGCCGGGACGGTAATCACAGCCTGGCTGACTTCTTCACCAAGATAGGCTTCTGCGGTTTCTTTCATCTTGGTCAGGATGAAAGCGGAAACTTCCTGTGGCGCGTAATCCTTGTCGCGACCTTTGACCCATGCATCGCCGCTAGGACCTTTAACGATCTCGAATGGCGAAATTTCCTTGTCCTTCTGCGCGGTCGGGTCATCGAACTGACGACCAATCAGACGCTTGATGGCGTAGAAGGTGAAATCCGGGTTGGTGACGGCCTGACGGCGCGCCGGCATACCGATGAGGCGTTCGCCGCCTTCAGTGAAGGCAACAACAGACGGCGTGGTCCGCGCACCTTCAGCGTTCTCGATGACCTTGGCTTCCTTGCCATCCATCACGGCAACACAGCTGTTCGTGGTGCCGAGGTCGATACCGATGATCTTTCCCATGTCGTTCACTCTCTCTCTTCTTTAGCCGCCGCCACTTCGTTTCTTTGGCCTGTCCGGCAGCACCCCGAAACAGCGGCTCTATGGATGTGATTTTCGCGCGTCAATTGCGAGCGCGTTGTCAGGCAGCGATATGGGAAAGCCTTTCGCAGGCTCAAGAGGCAGGCTCACATTTCGGTGATCAAGCTCAGTGAATTCACTGCAATTCCAGTGAGCAATAAGGATTCACACCTATGACGCCGCACCTCGGCACGCCCATCCCGGCTCAGTCTCCCCAACCTATCGACTTTTTCTATGTTTTACACAACAACTATTGAATTGCTAATGCGTCTCACTCAATTAGTCTGATCCCCGCACGACTGAGGAACAAAATGCCCCGCGCCCTGATCAAGACCCTGACCTAT
>JAYZBJ010000086.1:0-15389 GCA_036338795.1 Pseudomonadota bacterium
ACGTCGAGCGCGTACGCGAACGCCTTGTCTTCCTGATAGGAGGTGGCGAGATACCAGCGATCCCATTCAGGCTGGCGGACTTTCGGGTCAGAATGCGTGATGAGCTGCGTCTCTGCGAGTGGTTCGACATCCTGCCAGCCACGGGTCGGCGGTGTCGTGTCTTCCACTTCGATCTGGCCGTACACCTCTTCAGCCATCGCGCGCACCTCTTCAGGTGTCACGTCGCCCGCCACGATCAGGATCGCTTCGGACGGGGTGTACCATTTCTTGTAGAATTCGAGACCATCCTCAGGGGTCAGCGCACCGACCTCCTCCATCTTGCCGATCACGGTGATGTTGTAGGGATGGTCCTGATACAGCGCGCCGAGCACCTGCTCCTGCAGGATCACGCCCGGATTGTTGTCGATCCGCTGGCGGCGCTCTTCCTTGACGACGTCACGCTCGGAGATGAAGGGGCCTTCGGGGTCATCATTGATGATGAGGTCCGTCATGCGCTCGGCTTCAAGCTCCATCATCTTTTTCAGATGCTGCTTGGCCACGCGCTCATAATAGGCGGTGTAATCCCACGAGGTGAACGCATTCAGCTGGCCGCCATTGCGCTGCACAATGGTGGTGAATTCTTCAGGACCGATATCATCGGTTTCCTTGAACATCACATGCTCGAAAAGGTGCGCGATGCCGGACTTGCCGGGATCTTCGTCCACCGCGCCGACCTTGTACCACACCATGTGGGTTACGACGGGTGCGCGATGATCGGGCAGGACGACGACGTCCATGCCGTTATCCAATTCGAATGTGGCAGGCGCCCATTCGGCCCCAGCCGTGTCAGCGACGGCGGGACTGGCCGCAACAGCGACTGCCGCCAGACCTCCCGCAAGATAAACCTTCATCTTCTTCCTCCGGTATCAGTCTGGAATATGTTCGTATGTGAGTGGCGTCTAGGTTCCCGGCAGTTTCACCCGGTCCGGGTTGCCTTCACTGATCGAGACAGCTGCGCCGCCGGTTGCGCTATCCTCGACCGCACCTTCTCCCTGATAGGAAAGGATCTGGTCGGCGTCGGCGCGCGTCTTGCGCACGGTGCCGGCCTCTTCATAGTCGATGACAGAGCGGATGGTCGGGCTGACTGCATTCGCGCCAGCAGCGGCCACGAGGGCACGCTCAACGGCGCTTGCATCCTGTCCGATGCTGGTGCCGAAAGCGGCAGCGACCGGCGTGCGGCTTGGATCGGCTTCAACCGGAACGGATGTGCCTGCCGCAGGTGGGCGCAGGCTGTATTCCGGCGGAATAGACAGCGGAGCCTTGGTCACAACGCGGAACTCGTCAGGGCCGGACGTGGTGCTTGTACAACCGACCGCTGCAAGGATCGCCCCCATCGCCGACATCGTCAGGAAAACTCGTCTCATTGGCGTCCTCACTCAAGAAACCTCAATAGATCAGGCCCGGCTACTCTCGCCGGAGCCAGATCGCGACATTAAAAACTGATCGAGAAACAGCAAGACCGCGCCAACAGTTATTGCCGCGTCCGCAATGTTGAATACCCATGGAAAGCCGACCGGCCAGTTGCCGATATGGGCGCCAAACCACGGGCCGGAAAAATCGAGAAAATCAACCACTGCGCCAAATCGCACCCGATCGATCAGATTGCCGATCGCGCCGCCGATCACCAGTGACAGCGAAAGCGCCGTCAGCCGGCGCTCTGCCCGCATCAGCCAGAAAATGAAGGCCACGGCGATGCCGCTCGTCGCCAGGACGAGCACCCAGCGCATCCAGCCATCCGACTGGAGCGTGCCAAAGCTGATTCCCCGGTTCCAGAGCATGGTCAGGTCGAAGACCGAGGAAATCTCGATCCGCCCGCAGGCAATCGTCATGTCGAGGCATTCGAGGGCGTTGAACGTGGACGATGCGAGGATTGCCCACTTCGTTGCCTGGTCGGCAATGATCACGAGGACAATCAGCGCGATCCAAGCATAACGATTACCAGCGTTGGGCATCAGGCTGCCCCTCTCAACTCACGTACCGCCGCGGCGTCGCGCGGCGTGATATCCGGAAAACCGGGCTCGGCAGTGGCCGGATCGAAATACTTCCAGCTACGCGCGCACTTGATGCCGCTGGCCTTGGCCGGAACGACCGAGACGCCTGGCGTATCCTCGAGCCGGTAGGCATCCGCCGGGCCGGCTTCATTGATCAGCTTCGCACCCGATGTGATGAACAGGTCAGCGGCGCTTTCGCCATCGAATGCATCGATAAGCGACTTATCCTCGATATAGACCTCAGGCGCAGCTTCCAGCGACGCACCGATACGTTTCTCCCGGCGCTCTACCTCCAGCGCGCCTGTCACGACACGGCGGACCTTGAAGATTTTCTCCCAGTGGGCAGCGTGGTCACCATCCAGCCAGCTTTCCGGTGTTTCCGGGAAGGTCAGCAGGTGAACACTGTCTGCACGTCCGGCGAAGTGGCTCATCAGGAAGGCTTCTTCGGTGGTGAACGGCATGATCGGCGCCAGCCAGGTCAGCAGGCGCTCAAGCACAAGGCTCATTACCGTGCGGGCCGCACGGCGACGAAGGTCCGATGGCGCATCGCAATACAGGCTGTCCTTGCGGATGTCGAAATAGATGGCCGACAGGTCCACGCCGCAGAAATTCAGCATGGACGACATCACGCGCTTGAAATCGAAATTGGCAAACGACCGGCGCACCAGCGCGTCGCTTTCGGCAAGGCGGTGAAGCACCCAGCGTTCGAGGCCCGGCATGTCTTTCGGATCAACCGCTTCGGACCCGTCAAAGCCGTCCAGCGCGCCGAGAAGGTAGCGCAGAGTGTTGCGCAGGCGGCGATAGCTCTCGGCATTGGTCTTCAGGATGTCATCAGAGATGCGCAGGTCTTCGGTAAAGTCCGAACTCGCCGTCCACAGGCGCAGGATTTCGATGCCGAACTGGTCAGCGACCTTTTGCGGCTCGACCGTATTGCCGAGCGACTTGGACATTTTCTTGCCTTCGGAGTCGACAATGAAGCCGTGCGTGACGACGGTCTTGTAAGGCGCCATGCCGCGCGTCGCGCAACATTCGAGCAACGAGGACTGGAACCAGCCGCGGTGCTGGTCAGAGCCTTCGAGATAGACATCCGCCTGCCCTGTCGCTTCATCAATGATGCCCCGATCACGCAGCGCAAAAGCATGCGTCGTGCCTGAATCGAACCAGACATCGAGCACGTCATTGACCTTGGCCCAGCCAGCCGGATCAGCAATGCCGTCCAGGAATTTCGCGGCATCTGCCGAGAACCAGCCTTCGACACCGTCGGCCGCGATTGCATCAAGGATGCGCGTGTTGACCGTATTGGCATCTTCGTCAGAGAGGGCGGCGGTGTGCGGCTCGCCCTGCTCATTCACGAGAATTGTGATCGGCACGCCCCAGTTGCGCTGGCGGGAAATCAGCCAGTCAGGACGGTCAGCGACCATCGACGTGATACGGTTGCGCCCGGTTGCCGGGACGAAGTGGCTGTCTTCGAGCGCGCTCATCGCCAGCTCGCGAAGCGTCTTGCCATCCTTGCCCGGCTTGTCCATCGCAATGAACCATTGCGGCGTGGCCCGGCGGATAACCGGCGCCTTTGAGCGCCAGGAGTGCGCATCGCGGATCGTCGTCACGCCGCGCGACAGGAGGTTGCCCGCTTCGGTCAGCAGGCGCATCACTTCCGGATTGGCCTTGCCCTGCTCGCCGCGCTTCTTGCCGGACGTGCGGATGATATCGAGGCCCTGCAGCGTTTCAGGCAGTTCGGCATGCTCATAGACGCCGTCTTCGTTGACGATGTCGCGGATATCCTGCGCGGTGTGCCCGTTATTGAGCCAGACGAGGAAGTCATCCTCGCCATGGGCGGGCGCGGTGTGGACGAAGCCGGTACCCGCATCATCGGTGACGTGATCGCCGGCGAGCATCGGGATGTCGTGCTTGTAGAAGTCGCAAAGCGCGTTGAGCGGATGCCTCAGCGTCCAGCCTTTCGGGTCGATGTCGCTGACGCGTCTGAACCCAGACACCTTGGCGCTATCCATGACCGACTGCGCCAGCGCGTCGCCGAGGACATATTTGTCACCCGGCTTGGCAAATGGCGCAAAGCCGAGCTCTTCCTCGCTCATGACGGTCTCGACCTCGTAGAGGCCGTAACTGATCGACGGATTGAAGCTGACGGCCTGGTTGGCCGGAATCGTCCAAGGGGTCGTGGTCCAGATCACGACCGAGAATTCCTCGCCCTGCACCGGGAACTTCACCCAGATCACAGGCACCTTGCGATCGTAATATTCGACTTCGGCTTCAGCCAGCGCGGTGCGTTCAACCGGTGACCACATGATCGGCTTGGAGCCGCGCACGAGGCGGCCAGACATGGCAACGGCCAGGAATTCGCGCACGGTCGCGGCTTCTGACTCGTAGTTCATGGTGAGATAAGGATCGTCCCACTCGCCCTCGACGCCGCAGCGGCGGAAGCCGGCTTTCTGGATTTCGATCCACTTGGCTGCGTATTCACGGCAAGCGCGGCGGAACTCGTCACCCGGCACATCGTCCTTGGTGCGGCCCTTGGCGCGGAATTCCTCTTCCACCTTCCATTCGATCGGCAGGCCGTGACAGTCCCAGCCCGGCAGGTAGGAAGCGTCATAGCCAAGCATCTGGTGGCTGCGGACGGTGATGTCCTTCAGCACTTTCTGCATCGCCGTGCCGAGGTGGATTGGACCGTTCGCATAGGGCGGGCCGTCATGCAGGATGAAGGGCTTCGCCCCGCGCGCCTTGGCGTCTTCGCGCAGGCGCTTGTAGAGCTTCATCTCATCCCAGCGCTCGATCCATTTCGGTTCTGCCTTGGGCAGGCCGCCGCGCATCGGGAATTCGGTTTTCGGGAGGAACAGCGTGTCGCGATAGTCGGCCGCTGTCTTGGTTTCGTCGTTCATGGCTTAGTCTGTCTCGAACCAGCAGTGTCTTCAAAAAGGCGCAGAAAATGTGACCCGGCTTCAGCAGACCCGCCCGTTTAGGGACGGTTATCGCCAAGCCGGGCGGCTAATTCGAATGACGCTTATGCGTGCGCGATTCATCATGGCCGCAGGCTGTAGCAGAGGGTTCTTCACCTGTCATCTCTCCGGCGGTAACGAACGCAGGCCGCGCCCTAGTCCTTCAGCATCTGGCGCGCCTGCTCGGCATCCTTCTTCATCTGCACGACCATCTCGTCCTTGGACGGGAAATGAAGCTCCGGCCGCAGGAAGTGATGCAGCTGGACTTCAAGGAAACTTCCATAGATGTCGCGATCAAAGTCGAAGATGAATGTTTCAAGCAGAGGGTCACGAATGCCCGTCGTCGGCGTCCGCCCGAAATTTGCGACGCCCGGCAGCCAGTCACCGGTCCGGTTTATGCGAGCTTTCACCGCATAGATGCCGTGGCGCGGATGGATCAGGTCACCGAGATGCAGGTTGGCTGTCGGAAAGCCGATGGTGCGCCCGCGCTGTTCGCCGCGCTCGACCGTGCCATCCGCAATCCATGCGTGGCCCAGCATGTCGGCGGCGCGCTGCGGATCACCGGCGATCAGCGCCTCGCGGATACCAGTAGAGGATGCCTTTACCGTGTCCGGCCCTTCAACCTTGTCGACCACAGTCACCTCAAACCCCAGCGAACGGCCGAGCGAGGACAGCCTTGCTGCATCGCCCATGCGTCCACGCCCGAAGCGGAAGTCAAACCCGACCGCGACATGGGAGACCCCCAGCCCGTCATGCAGGACGTGTCGGCAGAACTCTTCGTCAGTCATCGAGGCCATGTCCGCCGTAAAGGGCAGCTCGAAAACGGCTTCGGCACCAAGCTCGATGAGGCGGGCATTGCGCCGCGCCGGACGGTAGATACGGAACGGTGGATCGTTCGGCCGGAAATAGGCACGCGGCGGCGGCTCGAAGGTCGCCACCCCCAGCGGGGCGCCTTCGATCCGGGCCGCTGCGATCACCCCGCGGTGCCCCCGATGCACGCCATCGAAATTGCCGAGCGCGACGGAATATCCGCGCGCCGTCTCTGGCAGGTGCGTATAACCGGCGTGGATGGCCATCAGCCGTCCCGAGGTGGCACCATGACCTTGGCTTCACCGCCAACGACCACTTTGCCATCAACCGAACAGGTAATCTTCAGTGTCACGCGATTGCCGCGCTCGACCATTTCCGTGATCTCGGCGCGGGCGGTAACCGTATTGCCGATGAAGACAGGCCGGCGAAAGCGCATTTCGAGATGGGTGAAGATCGCGCCGGGGCCTGGCAGGTCATTGCCGAGAATACCGGAGATGTAGGACGCGGTCAGCGCGCCGTGGGCGATCCGCTGGCCGAAGGCGGTCTTCTTCGCATATTCCTCATCCATGTGGATGGGATTGTAGTCACCCGACACTTTCGCGAAGAGTTCGATGTCCTCTTCGGTAATCGTGTGATGGGTCTCATGCGCCATGCCGACGCTGAGTTCCTCGAATGTGTAGCCTTCCTTGGCACTCATCTGCCCGTCTCCGAATCTTAAAACCGCTGTGTGTTATAATGACAGTGCAGCGGCGTCACCACCTCAAGGCCGGCATAGCGTACCGGGCGTGCGTTTCATAACGCTCCAGCAGGCCAGCGACCTCCCCTTCGAAATCATCGCCATGCTCAGCCAGGCCTGTTCCGACATAGAGCGCGTCGAACCCCTGCTGGGCGGCGCCGCGCATATCGGTCGCCGGGCTATCGCCAATGCATAGCACGCGCGTCGGCTTCTCGCCGCGCAGCTCAGCGGCGCGCACCAGCGCGAGTTCGTAGATCATCTTATGAGGCTTGCCCGGATAGATCACGGTGCCGCCCTCGTCCTCATAGATCGCCGCCAGTGCCCCCGCACACCAGACGAGTTCGTCCCCGACGCGCACCTTGATATCCGGATTGGCGCAGATCATCGGCAAGTCGCGGGACACGCCCTTCTTCAGCACGTCGCGATAGTCTTCGGGGTCGTCATTCACCTGGTCATGCAGGCCGATACAGAGAAGCGTGTCAGCGTCTTCCGGCTCAACGAAATTCAGGTCGAGGCCCTTGTAGAGAAACTGGTCCCGCTCCCAGCCGCTATCGACGCCAAGCCGCCAGATCTTTTCATCCCGGCGGCGGGCGAGTTCAGCGCGTGTCGCATCACCAGAGGAAACGCAGTCGTCATAGCAGTCATCGGTGACGCCAATCGGCTTGAAGTAGGAGATGACCTGCTCATTGGGCACAGGCGCATTGGTGATCAGGACAACCGTGCCGCCACCCTTGCGAAAATTGGAGAGGGCTTCGCATGCTTCGTCGAAAGCCCGGCGGCCATTATGAATCACGCCCCACACATCACAGAGAATGGTGTCGTAATCCTGCGCAATTCCGGCAAGGCCGGAAGGATGTTCAGGTCTGGTCATGGCAGCTCAGTAGTCAGAGGCCATGGCGCGGTCAAACCCGGCGCGCATCAGCCAAAGGCACCCAGCTTGGCAATGAATTCAGCGGGCGGCGCCGTTTCTTCCATGAGCGAGGATTTGATCGGCTTCGGCGCGCCGAACACGTGGCCCTGGCCGTAAGGGATGTCGTATTCGAGCACCTCGACCACGCTCACCTCTTCTTCCAGCTTCTCGGCGATCAGCGTGACGCCGAAACGTGAACAGACGGCGGACACTTCCTCGCCATCGAGACGGCGCTGGACATTCGATGCCGGGCGCGGGCCCGACGGATCGCGAAGCTGCTCGATGAGCTGGCCGCCATTCATCTTGACGAAGCGCACACCGGCATCCTGCAGGCGCGGCAGGTCCAGCGTGAGGTCGCTGGCATGGTCAATCGAGAAGCGGAAGCCAAGTGCGGTCAGCTTTTCCATGCCTTCGCGCATCTCGCGGGAGCGGTTCTCGAATCGGTCTGCCGGAATCTCGAAGATCAGCGCACCGGCCAAATCGCGGTTTTCGCGCATGAATTCGAGGAATTGCGGGAAAAAGTATGGATCCGTCAGCGAGTTCGCCGAAATATTACAGAACACTCCGACCCGGCGATCGCGCTCGGACAGGCGGCGCACGATCTGCACGCAGCGGAACAGTAGCATATTGTCGATCACGCCCATCAGGCGCGCCCGGCGAGCTGCATCAAGGAACTCCGCTGGAAGGATCAGCGAGCCGTCTGGACGGCGCAGGCGCGTGAACCCTTCATAGAAAGCAACGCGGCGCTGCGGCAGCGAGACAATCGGCTGGAGGTGAAGGTCGACCCGGCCATCCTGCAGGGCTGCTTTCACCATGCGAAGCACAGCATCTTCCTGCGGCTGGACAGCCTCGGACGCGGTTTCCTGAAGTTTGGACTCAAAGCTCTTGGAGAGGCGGTCAATCAGCCCTTCGAGCTGGCGCATCTCGCTGACCAGGGCGTCACGACGTTCGGTCAGCTCATGCTTGACGGTCGATTCAACACTTTCTGCCCGCGCCTCAACCATGTCGACGCGTTCACGCGTAGCGACCTGGGCGCGCTCGATACGCTCCAGCTTCTCATCGGTCTCGGCAGACTTGGACACGTGCGCGATCATCAAGTGCACCTGTCCGAGCACGACTGTGAGCGCGGCGCCAAGTGCAGTTGCAACCGGAATGCCAAAACCCGCATAAACATGCAGGCCGAGGCCCAGCGCAGTGCCAAGCGCGATATAGAAAATGAACAGTACGCCAATCATGATTGCAGTCAGCCCCGTCGTTCGCCGAACCTTAACAAATACCTGCCAAGAGTTAACGAATTCGTAGCTTTAGGCCTGATTTGGGGTCGTTGCCAATGGCTTGGGCAGTTGCATCCACAGCGTGACTTCGTTGCCACACTTTCTATTTCGGGCAGCGATTTGCCGTACTATGCGTTTGACTCAAACATGAACGCAGATACACATGGCCCAAGACCCAACGCCTAAAAAGTCCGCGGCCTTATTGGCCGGACGGGGGCGTCTCGGGGGAGACCGGGGTCTCGCTTAGGCGAGACCCCGTTGCTTTTTCTAGCTTTGGGTTTCTTTCGCAAAGACAGGCGCCTTCAGCGGCCATGCACTGCCTTCGGGCATGTCATTCGCGGCGCAGCCAATCTCGATTTCCGCGCCCGTCGGCTCGCTATGGTCACCCGGACTGACGGCGCCGCCGCCGCACGGACGAAGAATGACATCGTGCCAATCCTCGCTAAGGTCACGATAGCCGATCCGATAGGTCACACGGCCCGATCCCCCCGCCGCGGCCTGCACTTTCAGGTCACCGCTATCATAGATGAGGACATCGCCGGTCACCTCTGCGCCAAGCCTCAGAAGGGCCGATGAGAACCCGCCCTTCGGCGCGCCGTCTTCGACAAAGCTGATGGCGTCCGGTTGCTCGAACGCCGCGTTCAGGCCCTCGATGAGGACGCTGGTGCCGTCAGGGCCGGATACAGGCAGCGGCACACCGCGCCCTTCCCGCCAGCCCCTGTTACGCACTTCATCCACGCCCTCAACGTCTTCGGGGTGCATTGAAAACAGGAACAGGGCCTCAAGGCCCGACATGTCCCCTTCCATCGCATTGCGACCGGCTCCCGCAGGCGCGCCGAACATGAGCCACTTGCCGCCAGCCATGACGATCACGCAGGGCCGCGCCGACACTGTTTCGCACGGTAGCAGCACGAAATCAGATGGCGCGATGGCGGGCCGCCCCATGTCAGCTTCAATCGGCCCTGCCGCACGCTCATCACCGGAACAGGCCACCGCAAGCAGCGCCGTCGCCAGACAGGCAATGACGCGGCTAGCCAAGGCGCGCCGTCTCCGGCTCATTGATGATGTGGTTTTCCAGCGTACCGACCCGTTCGATCTCGACGCGGAACCGGTCCCCGGCTTTCAGCCACTTTGGCGGTTTGTGCCCTGCGCCCACCCCGGCGGGCGTCCCGGTGAAGATCACATCCCCCGGTTCAAGCGTGAAGGCAGCTGTCAGATGCGAGATCTGCTGGGGGATCGACGCGATCATGTCGCCAAGGCGCCCTTCCTGGCGAAGCTCGTCATTCACATAACCTCGAATGGTGAGGTCAGAGATATCGCCAACTTCGTCGGGCGTGACCAGGCAGGGGCCGAATGGAGCGTGCGTGTCGAACCCCTTGCCCATCATCATGGTCTGGCTGGCGCGCTGCCAGTCCCGCACGGAATAGTCAGACCCGCAGCTGAAGCCGGCGACGATCTCCATCGCGCGGTCTTCCGGAACATGCCGGCCGTGCTTGCCGATGATGACGACCAGCTCGGCTTCATAGTCCAGCTGTTCAGACACGTTCGGCAGGTGGACCGCCTCGCCTGGCCCGTTGGCGGCCGTTGCCTGTTTGTTGAACCAGACCTGCGCCTTCTGATCATCCTTGTTGATGATGCTCACGCTTTCGGCGGCGTGCGCGGCGTAGTTGAGACCGATACCCAGTATCTTGCCCGGGCGCATGACTGGCTGGCGCAATTTTACATCTGAGATTGCTACACTTTCATTCCGGCGGACTGCAGATTTTTTCTCGTGCAGTTGCGGTAGCACAGCGCTGAGACACCCTTGCTGGAGCGGCGCAACCTGTCCGTTTTCCAGCAGTCCGCAGTGCAATACACCGTCAATCTCGAAATTCAGCCACTTCATGCTTTCGTTGCGCTCCTGTCACACCTGCCCGAAATCATCCGATCCAAGAGTGTATTCACGGGGTCAGCGGGTCTAGTGAATGGCCGAACGTCTAAATATTCCAGCGGAGAATTCAATGGGATCGGATATGCAAAGGTCGGACTCGGGGATCCGTGCGCGAGAATGCGCCCTCTCCGATATCCTTTCGCCTGGCAGCCAGCTTAAGATGCCGCCCTACCAGCGAAGCTATTCCTGGGAAGAAAATGAGGTCCGCGAGCTTCTGGACGATCTCCAGAACGCGACCGAGAACCAGCGCTATCACTTCATCGGCGCGGTCGTCATCGTTCGCATGGAAGACAATTCCTATCAGGTCGTCGACGGACAGCAGCGCCTGACCACGCTGACGATGATCCTCGCCATGCTACGCGACCTTGAAAAAGACCCCGCCATGTCGGCCGAAATCCACCGCATGATCGGCGACTCCGACCGTTCGATGCTGGGTGAGTCCGCAGCCTGGCGGCTAACACTAAATGACGTCGACAATCCCTTCTTCCGCGAGGCGATCCAGGCCGAGGGCGCGACGCTGCGCCGGGACATCATCGCCACTGACGACACCAATCACGAGGTGATGCAGAAGAATATCGCCTTCCTGTATGAAGAGCTCTCCGACATGGAAGAGGCAGGCCGCCGCGCCCTGTTCTCCACGATCCGTGACCGGGTTGTACTTGTGCGCGTAGGCGTGCCTGACTGGGATGGCGGCTATGAGGTTTTCCGCGTGCTCAATACGCGCGGCAAGGCCCCCAACAGCCACGACATCGTAAAGACGGAAATCCTCCAGCACGCCAATTTCACGCAGGCCGAAGCCAGCCGCTATGCCCGCGAATGGCTTGAGCACGAAGCCAAGCTCGGCGGCACCGGCCTTGATGACCTGCTGAACATCATCCGCCAGCTCTACAACCGAAACACAAAGGGCAAGACCGCAAACGTCTTCGCCAAGGTCGTCCTGTCCAAGGTCGATCCTCGTACGTTCGTGAACGAGGAATTGCCGCGTTTCGTCGAAGCCTATCGCATCGTGCTGAAAGGCGACCCGAATTTCGGCCCGCTCACCGAAGCGATCAAAGCACCGCTCAACCATCTGCGCCTGCTGGACCACCAGCTCTGGCGCGTTCCGGCGGTCGCCTACCTCTACAAGCACCCGCATGATGGCGAGCAGGCGCTACGCTTCTTCCAGCTGCTTGAGCGCCTCGCCTATGCGATGATGCTCCACTTCACCACGGCAAGTGCACGCCAGAAGCGCTATCAGAAGCTCACCCAGCTGATCCAGAACGACAAGCCGTTGTTCGACCGCAACAGCCCGCTCATGTTCTCCCGCGACGAGCAGAAGAAGGTGCGAGAGCGCATGACCGGCCGCTTTGCCACTTTCGGCCAGCGCCGCGCCATGGCCCTTCGCGCCAACGCAGCACTCGAGAATGGCGAGATGATTACGCTGGAAGATGACGCGACGGTGGAGCATGTGCTTCCGCGCTCGGTACCCGACGACTCCTATTGGCACGCCACCTGGCCGCGCACACAGGTCCAGCGTGAGCTGTGCGAGACGCTCGGCAACTTCGTGATCGTTCCGCAGAAGATCAATCATCAGGCCGACCGGCTCGATTTCCGCGAGAAGAAGCGGATTTTCTTCGAGAGCGGCGCACGCATATTCGCGCTGACGGAAGATTTGCGTCACCGCAATACGTGGACACCGGAAGATGTGCGTGCCCGCACAGAGCAGCTTGTCGATATCCTGATGGATGTCTGGTTCAAGAGCCTGGACGACTAAGTCCGGGCGGGGCCTCGGAAGTGGCCGGGCGCCTAGCTTGAAGCTTCGCCCTGCTTCTTGCCTGCGTCTGCGTACGCATCAGCAAGATCATCCGCCGTCTGACGGGCAGCGTCGATCGTGCCAGCGTATGCTGCAAGCGCTGTTTCAGCCGCTTCCAGCCCGGTCTTTTCCCGCTCTGCTGCAATGCCTGCAGCTTCAGAAAATCCGCGATAGGACTTTTGCGCCGTCACCAGCGCGCGTTCGAAGGCAATCAGGTCCGACCGCATGACATCATCGGAGCCGAGCAGCGTCCGCGCCAGCGTATCGACTTCGGAGAACGCCGTCTGCGCAGCGTTCGAATCAGCGATGATGGTCTGGAAAACATCCGTAACCGGGGCGTTAGCTGCAGAAATCTGATCCGCATAAGTGCCGGCTGTCGTGCCGCCATCTTCCGATCCGCCGCCCAGCAGGACCTTGGCAAAATCCATCAGGCCGCGCGGCTCGCCAACCCAGCCACGGGCTTCAGCGCGTGTGTTGAATGCTGTAGCAGCTTCAGCGAGTTCAGAGCTTTCGACGGAGCGCTCACTTTCGACAATCGCATCGGTCGAAACCATGGATACAGTGGCACACCCGGAAAGAGTGAGCAAAGCTGCGCATGTCAATGCTTTCATCATCAGCGGTTGACTCGCCCCGTATCTACTTCACCCAGCAGGTGGAATGATTACAGAAACTCTCTAGCACGTCCAGTACTCTGGCAGCTATTAGAAACACCAGATATGAAGACGCCATGAACAAGGGTAGTGAATGTTGAAACTTTATCCACCTGTCGAGGCACGCAACTCCGGTCGGCTCCGTGTTTCAGATATCCACGAAATCTACTGGGAAGAGTCCGGCAACCCCGACGGCCTGCCCGTAATCGCCTTGCATGGCGGGCCTGGTGGTGGTTCCAGCCCCGAGATGCGCCGCTTCTTTGACCCGGATGTTTACCGCATCATCCTGTTCGATCAGCGCGGCTGCGGCCGTTCGACGCCCCACTCCGAACTGGAGGGGAACGACACCTGGGCGCTGGTCAGCGACATGGAGACCATCCGCGAGCATCTTGGCATCGAAAAGTGGGTCGTCTTCGGAGGCTCGTGGGGCTCCACGCTCTCGATCTCCTATGCCGTGACGCATACGGAGCGTGTCTACGGATTGATCCTGCGTGGCATCTTCCTGATTACCGAGGCAGAGATCCAGTGGTTCTACCAGGACGGGGCGAGCCGGCTCTTCCCGGACGCCTATGACCGTTATATCGCTCCGATCCCGGAAGATGAGCGTGATGACCTTCTGACGGCCTTCCACAAGCGCCTGACCGGCGATGACCGGCGCGCCCGGATCGAGGCCGCCAAGGCCTGGGCCTGCTGGGAAGGCGAGACCATTTCCATCCAGGGCCCGTCTTCGCGCCCGGCCCGGTTTGAGGAAGACAGCTTCGCCGACGCCTTCGCGCGGATTGAGTGTCACTACTTCGTCAATAAGGGCTTCTTCCCGGAAGATGGCTGGCTGCTGAAGCAGGCCAAGGAGAAGCTGCAAGGCATTCCCGGCATCATCGTGCACGGCCGCTATGATGTCGTCACGCCGCTGGCGACCGCATGGGCGCTCACCAAGGCCTGGCCAGACGCCGAACTGCACATCGTCCCGGATGCAGGCCACTCCAGCCTCGACAGCTCGATCATAGACCAGCTGATCCGCGCGACGCGTACCTTCGGGAAACTGTTCGGCTGACGCCATGTCCTGACGCACAAAAAGAAAGGGCGCCGGAATGACCGGCGCCCTTTTTTGTATGCGGTGTTCCAGGTGGCCTAGCTGCCGGCAGACAGCTCGGCATTCGGGCCCAGCAGGCCGGTCAGAAGGCCCGGCAGCTGGACGTTGTACTGGTCCTGGATCTTGTCGAGGAAGCCGAAGACCAGAACGAAACCGATGAAGAACGGCACGAACCAGCGCATCAGGAACCGCCAGGCGTTCATGATGCTGCCTTCGCCAAGCTCCGTCGTCAGCATGTCGCGTGACAGGATCCAGCCAGCGAAGACCGCCGCCAGCAGGCCGCCGAGCGGCAGCAGCAGGCCTTCGGTCATGAAGTCCATGAAGTCGAGATAATCGAGCGAGAACACGTAAGCCGCACCGACGAGGAACAGGATCACACCCATGCCGGTCGCGGCGCCGAAACGCGTGACGCCCTGGCGCTCTTCAAGCCACGAGACCGAGACTTCCATAAGCGAGATCGAGGACGTGAAGGCCGCGAACAGGGCCAGCGCGAAGAAGGCCACCGCAAAGATTTCGCCGCCCGGAATGGAGCCGAAGGCAACCGGCATCGATACGAAGAAGAGGCTCGGGCCGGCAGATGGATCAAGCTGCGCGGAGAAGACGATCGGGAAGATCGCAAAGCCGGCGATCAGCGCGACCAGCGTATCAGACGCCACGACGATCCCGGATGAACGCGGAATGTTGGTGTCGCGGGCAAGGTAGGCTCCATAGGTGATCATCAGGCCGACACCGACGCCGATAGAGAAGAAGGCCTGTCCAAGCGCGGCAAGGAAGGTCTTGAAGCCGACATCGCCCCATTTCGGTTCGAAGATGAAGGCCGCCGTCTGGGCCACATCACCATTCGCGAGCGCGAAGCCAAGCACCACGACAAGCATGATGAAGAAGGCAGGCATGAGGATCGTCGCGGCTTTCTCGATGCCGCCTTTGACGCCGCGGCCAACCACGAAGACGTTAGCGACGAGGAAAAGCGCCAGCAGGCCCAGCATGCCCCACTGCGAGACAAGCGGATTTTCGCCCTGCCCGATCGTGTTGTTGAAGTTTGCACCGGACGCAGCCGCGTCCATGCCGGTGAAGCTGCCGGAGATGGCCTGCACCGTAAACGAGATCAGCCAGGCCGAAATGAACATGTAGAAGCTGAGAATGAAGGTCGCCGTGATCGTACCGACCCAGCCGACGATTCCCCAGTTCAGCGATTTACCTTCCGCGCGGGAGAGAG
>JAYZBJ010000087.1:0-3812 GCA_036338795.1 Pseudomonadota bacterium
CGCCACGCCCGCCGAGCTTTCAGACGTATTGCGAGATGTGTTCGGGCTCGAGGAGCCGGACCTGTCCGACCTCTGGCCGAAGATCGAAGCCCGTCACAGACAGCTTTTCCCGCACTCAAAAAACTAGGCCCGTGGACGTGATCCTTGTCGAAGGCACGCCTCGCCAGTCAATCCGCTGGGTTAATAATTTCGGACACCAAGTAAAATATACTAGACTCGATGTTAAACACGGATAACATTGATGGCATCAGGTCAGGAGGGCCGAATGCCATACCGTGAGAAGCTTGTCTGGTTGTCCCTGTTTGCGATTGCCGTCGCTTTCATTCCCTATTTTACCTATGTCGCGGTCACGCCTTCCGCGTCTGAAGGGGTGCCGAATCTTCGCCAGCTTGTTCTCTACGCGATTGCGGCGGCGGTTCAGGTGACGATCCTGCTCGCGGGGCGCGTCATTCTGGCCGCCCGTTCACCTGAAGAGGCGGGCCTGCCGCCTGATGAGCGTGACTGCGCCATTCGGCAGGGGGCGATCAGGATGTCGTATTATGTGCTGATGGCCGGAACGATCCTTGTCGGCGTGGTCATGCCGTTCTCGTTCAGCGGGTGGCAGATCGTGAACGCCGCCATCTTCATGATCGTTCTTGCGGAAGTCGTGAACCACGCCATCGCCGCCTTCAGCTATCGCAGGCAGGCATGAGCGGGAAGACACTGCATAACAGGGTCCGCGAGCTTCGGTTTCTGAAAGGAGAGATGACGCAGGCTGACCTCGGCAAGGAGATCGGCGTCACCCGGCAGACCATCGCGGCCATCGAGAAAGGCAAGTACGCTCCAACGCTGGAGGCAGCATTTCGCATCGCCGACGTGTTCGACGTCCCGCTCGGCGACGTTTTCACGTGGGAGTAAGCCGCTCAGGCGCCGCCGCGGATTGCCGCGATCATTTTCGGGTCGGTCAGCTCGATCCAGACAGCATTGGCTGCCGCGATTACCTTGCCGGCCTCGTCTACCAGCGCGCCGTCCGCGTAATTCTTCCGGCCATCGACACCTTGTTTCCAGGCCATTGCAATCAGGCGCTCACCCGGTGCGGGACGACGGTAAATTTCAGCGGTCAGCGAGCCGAGCAGACAGAGCTTGCTGTCCCCATGGCGTAGGGCGAACGCAGTCGGGCAATCGAGCGCCGCCCAGATGAATTCAGGCCGGACCAGCCCGTCTTCGCCGGCATACTCCTCGGCAGGCACCCATGTATCAGCATTGACCGGACTATCCGGCACAGGCCCCGTAAACAGGCAGAGCGCATCCTCTGGTGAGCGTTTCGGGCCGCCTACGAAGCAACCGGGGATGGCGTGTGTCTGCGCGGTCGCCAGATAGGCTTCGCGCGCCGCTTCGATACCGGCAGCATCGGGAATTGCAGGCAGGTCGATCCTGATTTCGGCTGGCACAGCGGTGCCGATGAGCAGGTCGCCAGCCATGGCTTTCACGCCTTCACCGTCGCGTAAGATGTCGATTGGGGTATCGAGTGGCGGCGGCTGCCTCAGCATGCCTTTTGCCGGGCCGTCCAGATGATTGGCCATCAGTCCGCATGTGTAGCCGCCATTGCCAGATTGGGGCGGTCCGCGGAATCGGTGGGCGATCGAAAACTGTGCTGTCGTGCTCATGCCAGACGTCTCCTTCACATGACGCGCAACGGCAAGCCCCGACATGCGTTGTGTCGGGTCTTAACATCAGAGTGATGCGTGAAAGCCCGATTTTGCCCTCGTGACCGGGATCACCCACGCCAGCTCGCAGCAGGCCGAAGCGCCAATAGGGAGTACAGTATGGCAGAAACGAAAACAGTCATCGTGACGGGGGCTGGCTCCGGCATCGGTGCGGCCACGGCGAAGCGGTTTTCCAGCGATGGGTGGAATGTCGTCCTGAACGGACGCACGCGTCCCAAGCTTGAGAAGATCGCACGGGACCTGCCCGATGCCCGCACGCTGATCGTCGAAGGCGATGTTTCGCGTGCCGAAGATGCTCAGCTGCTGATCGATCAGACTGTCGACAAGTTTGGTCGTCTCGACGCGCTGATCAACAATGCAGGCGTCGCCAGCATGGGCGTTCCGGGAGAACTTTCGCTTGAGGATTTCGAGAAGATGATGTCGGTCAATGTGTCCGGCATTTTCAACACGGTTACGCCGGCTGTCGACCACCTGATCATGTCGAAGGGATCGATCGTGAATGTGTCCTCGGTTTCGGGGCTCGGCGGTGACTGGAAAATGTTCGGCTACAACGCGTCCAAGGGCGCGGTATCCAATATGACGCGCGCCATGGCGATGGATCTTGGTAGCAGCGGCGTGCGCGTCAATGCGGTGGCGCCAAGCCTGACGCGCACGGACATGTCTCAAGGTATCTTCAAGAATGACAGGCTGCAGCAGAAATTCATGGACCGCATCCCGATGGGCCGCCCCGGCGAGCCTGAGGATGTCGCCAGCGTGATCGCTTTCCTGGCCAGTCCGGATGCAGGTTTCGTCAACGGTGTCGTGCTGCCGGTCGATGGCGGCCTTTCAGCCTCAAACGGCCAACCCAACTTCGACTAGCGGTTAAGCTTGTAAGTCAGGGCCATTGCCACGCAGTGCGCCAGCTCCTCGCGGGGCAGGGGCTGGCGGATATCGAGCAGTATGGCCCGCGTGCCCTCAAAGCTGAGGCGATCCCCGTACAGTTCACGCCAGCGCGGTACGAGGCTCGTCTGACAATGGACGAGCAGCTTTATGGTGTCAGGTGTTGCCGCTTTCCAGCCAAGGCGGATGGGCGTTCCGCTCTTCGTCCTGTCAGTGGAAAAAGATGGCTCTCCCCATTTCAGGCTCTCCGTCACCGGGCCGACCTCGGGCATGTTTGCCGCCGTCTCGAGGATCACCGCCCTCAGGGCGCTCCATGCCGTCGCGACGGGCGCGGGCACACGCTCAAAGGCCTGCTCGACAGGGGATGCCAAGCCGCTCATTGACGCAGAACTGACCGACCGTTCATGGCTGACCCTCCCCATTCGTTACACTGCGAGATTAGCATGTGCGCCGGGAAGGGGCGAGCGGGGACGACTACTCGTCGTCGGCCAGATAGCGATGCGTAAAGTCGAGAAAGGCGCTCCAGCTCTTCTTGTCCGCCAGTTCCTGATAGCGGTCTGAGCCGAAAACCGTCCAGGCATGCGGCGCGCCGGAATAGATCTGGAGTTCGTAGGTCACGCCAGCTGCCTCCATCATGTCGGCCGCGTCAGCTGCCAGCGCATTTGGAATGCCAGCATCGGCGCCGCCATGCAGGATGAGAACGGGCGCGGTCGTCTTCGAGTAGTCGTCGCCTTCAGGTGCATCGAGGCTGCCGTGGAATGTTGCGAAACCGGCAAGATCCTGGCCTTCACCCGAGCGTGCGAGTTCGAGCGTTGCGCCACCGCCAAAGCAATAGCCCATCACCACGGTGCGGCTTTCACCGGAAACTTCCCTGCCTTTTTCGAGGCCGCCGAGAATCCGGGCACGCATGGTTTCGCGGTCATTATAAAGCTGGCCGACCATCTCCTTGCGGGCTTCGGTCGTGTCCGGGCGGTTGCCTTTGCCGTAGAGGTCAACGGCGAAGGCGTCATAGCCCTCATCGGCGAGCATTTCCGCACGCGTCATCTCATAATCGTCGAGGCCGCCCCAGTCATGGATGATCAGGACGAGGCCCTTGGACTCGCGCGTTGCCTCGGCAAGGTAGCCTTCATATTCAGCGCCATCGACCGTGTAGGTCACGGACTCGCCGGCATGGGCGGAAAAGGCGAGGGCGGCCGTCGCCGCGAGTGATGTGAGACGTGGCAGGCG
>JAYZBJ010000088.1:0-6276 GCA_036338795.1 Pseudomonadota bacterium
TAGACTCCATCGAGATAGGCCCCCCCCGCATTGAAAGCCAAGCCAGGAAGGGCCTCTGGAAATAGTTGCCAAGTGAGGTCAAAGTCCGCGCCTCTGACACGCCCACTGCCTGCATTTTCAAAGCGCGCCACACCACCACTCAAGATCGCCACTGTCTGCACCTGCAGGTTGTCGATCGTATTCTGGAAGATTGCCGCGTTGAAGCGCATCGCGCCGTCTAGCAAGATCGACTTGTAGCCGATTTCATATGATGTGACTTCCTCAGGCTTGATGTATTCACTAGGCGTGTAGATCGAAATGATGTTGTAGGTACCGCTCTTGTACCCCTTGCTATACGTCAGGTAGACCATGTCGTCGTCGAACTTGAAGTCGAAGACAAGCTTCGGTGAGAAGTTGCTGGACTTCGCCTTTCCTTTGCGAAAATTTAGGACAGTAATAGTCTGGTCCGGCGAGTTCGCAAACAGCGCAACGTCGGTATTCGACTTAAGCTGCTGTCGGGTTTCCTCCTGATATCGACCGCCCAACGTGATCGAGAACCAGTCATTGATGGCGGCGGTGGTCTGGAAGAATGTTGCATATGACTTCGTCCCAAGCACGCCATTGAGACTAAGCTGAACGCCGTTGCTCAGGTATGCTTCGGTGATATCTTGGAGAGGAATGCTGGTCAGCTCCGCCAGATTGGACAGCTGATTGTCGAGGAAACCAGTCAGTTGCCCAACACCGAGGGGCCCCAGGAGACTTCCCAATGGCGAGCCTGGCGCGGGATTGAGCAGCGTCTGATAGACATTCGGCGCCACATTGAACACCAGCGGATCGAAACCCGCCTCGCTGTCGATGTAGTAGAGGCCGGCAATCCAATTTAGCCAATCGCTACCCCAGCTAGTCGCGTTTGAAATCAGCTGGAATTCGCCGGTCGTTACATCCGCAAACTGACCTTTCGCGTCGAACGACACCAGTGGCTGGTTGGATCCATCGAAATCGACTAGACCGTACGACGTGATGGCCTGATCGCCCACGATCAACCGCGTGTCGAACAGGGGTAGCGTGTATTTGATGTCGGCACTGAATACTCGATTTTCGCTGTCGATATACGTTGGAGCATCAATGCTAGTGGTGTAGTCCGGCTGCTCCTGCACCCCGAGGACGCGACCGAGCGGCTTGACGTCATACGACGGAAACAGCATCGCCTGTGAACCTTGGGTCTTCACCTCGCTGTAACCAATCACAGCATGCAGTTCATCCGTGGGAGCCCAGCCAATCTTGGTCGAGAAGGCTTTGGATATCTCCTCCGGCAGGCTCGGGCGCGGCGACTCGCGCAGTTCGTAGTAACTCTCCTCTTCGTAGCGCAGGCCCGAAACGGAAAAGGAAATCGTGTCCGTCAACGGAATGTTCGTGAACACACGGAGCGTCTTCTTGTCGTAATTCTCGAAGCTCGTCGTCACCGACGATTCGAACTCAGGCCCCGGCTGCCGTGTGATGATGTTGATGGCACCCGCCGTGGAGTTTCGACCGAATAAGGTGCCTTGCGGCCCCTTAAGCACTTCGACGCGTTCAATTTCTCCGAGCGCTGCCGCAAGCCCGTGACCGAAGGGATAGTAGATGTTGTCGACATAGGTCGCGACACTGGCATCGGCCGAGGGGATGAATGCGTCGGTGCCTACACCGCGGATGAATATGATGGTGTAACCGGCGATGATGTTGTACTGCATACCCGGCGTTACCAACTGAAGCGCCTTGGGCTCTTCGATGCCGCGCGCGTCCAGCGCATCCGCGCTGAATGCCTGGACGGAGATCGGCACATCCTGAAGGCTTTCCTCGCGCTTCTGAGCAGTCACCACGATTTCTTCGATGAAGCGTCCACCGCGCTTTTTTTTGTTGCCGGAGTCAACATCTCGCTCGTTCGGCATCGCCTCCTCTACGGGCGGATTGGACTCCTCTGCCGCCGCATAGATGGCGCCGTTTGGTGGCTCCGCCGTGATGCCTTGAGCAAGGGCGGAAGTATAGGCAGGCAGGAGCAAGGCGGCCGACAACAAGCCGATTGCAGATTCAATTCGCGACATTTTCTCCCCTCTGGTGTGGCGACCCGGGCGGAATCCGCATCGGATCTTTATTTCTCTTCCCAAACATCGGAGCGGTAGCGCAAAAGCATTCGGGTAGTTTTGGCTCGAGCTACCACATGCCTCAGCTTCGATCGATTTTCAACGCCGTACAATTTGGAAAACGTGTTCCAGCACTCGAATACATGGTATATATTTCGGTCCACCGTTTCAACACCAAGCCCTCCCTGCGGCGATCTCGCTTTTTCCTTAAAACGAGGCCAAGTTCCTCAGGAAGAAGTCATATCTGGCACAATCCGCTCTCGGGGATGTCAAGATGATCGACAACCCCGCTGCCACCTCGTCCCGGCCCACCATGCGCACCGCTGCCAAGAAATACTTTTCGCAAGAGCGTTTTGATCGCCTTGAGCGCATCCTTGACGTGACAAAATCCATGCTCGCGGCAGTCGGCCCGGATCGGCTCAACATTCGAGATCTCGCTCGTGAGAGCCAAGTGTCGTCCGCGACGCTCTATAACCGCTTCGGAAGCAAGGACAACATCATTTCGATGGCGGTGATCGACCACTTCGAGAAGGCAGTGGCGATCACGCTCATGAAGGAAAGTAGCTCTTCGGAGCCACCGGTCGACCGCATCCTTCATGTCTTACGCCTTCTGGAGATCAATACACTCGATCAGATGTCGTTTGTCAGCGCGCTGATGAGCATCCACTTCAAAGTCGGCGGGGACGCTGATATTCGGTTGCAGTTGTACCGTCAGTGCTACCGGCTTCTCCTCAAGGCAATTAGCGAGATCCATGACACCGGCGGCCTTGTCGCACCTTATAGTCCAGAGCTTTTGGCGGAGGAGGCGAGCGATCGGATCTTTGGTGTCGTCGTAAAGTGGAGCCAGGGAGACATTCCCGACCATCAGCTGCTGGACCGGATGAGCTATGGAGTCTTGAGCACGCTTGGCAACGGAACGAAGGAACCGTTGAAATCGGACGTGACCAAGAAGCTTGACGCCGCCGTACGGCGGCTCACCCGAGCGCCGGAACCCACGGCAAGCAGGCGGCCAAGGCAGAATGCATCGCGAGGTAAACAGTGCAAGCTCGCTTGAGCTTGGGCAAATATCACACAAGCTGCGTTGACACTCGTTACGGCGGCTTCCCCGAGGTCATCTCCGGGGCATCACCTCGACGAATGCGGTCGCATGATGACTACCGTGCCGCGATGCTGGCACCCCGCTGATGTAGCTACCAGCCCCTCGATCTCTGCTGGCGACCCGATGCGTCCGGCGGCGGTAGAACTGAGAGTTGTTAGTTCACTCAGTGCCGCCTCTGCGCCCTGTGCCTCGCGAATCTGCCGTTCTACGCCCGCTCAAGAATATTTTTCATACAAGCCCAGCGCCATCGCATTGACGGCAATGTTGCAAGGCTCGTTATCAACGGCAATTCTGCAGACCGTCAAAGTGCGCGCCGCAGTGGTAGTGCCGTAGGCTCGCATACTTTCCTGGATGCTGACGTCAGGCTTGCGCTCAACGAGCTGAACAAGATGCGGTCACAGCACTCTCGCGCATATGCCTACGGGAGGCTTGAGCCAGCAACAGATTGGCGGTCAAGCTGAGCTGTAGTAGCTCGTCGAAGTGTTTGCAGCACAATCTCACCCGTCTCCTCACGGCCGATCTAACCAGCGTTGCCGCTCGGGATGTCGATGCCCCCAAGTTGATCGGCGATTAAGTAACAGATTCAGCTCGCAACCGGCGACAAGGAAATCTGATGCTTCAGCGCGCGAATCAAGGTACACGTAAGGGCGGCCATCCAGGCTGTAAAGGCCAGAATCGGGAACCAGAACACGAACAGACCATGCCACGCGAATGGACCCGAGCGGAACAGGAACCCCATCGCACCCACTTCGGTGATCAAGAAAGTCCAGAGGCTGAAGTAGCCTAGCCAACGTGGGAACGGCGTATAGGGCTCGTCCTGACGCGACAAGCAAACCCAGGCGATCGCGAGTACCTGAAAAATGTAATGCGGGATGGTCGTGACCAAGGTCAGAAACGCGGTCTGGTTCATCAACGCCGTAATGGGCGGCGCGCGTTCCGGATCAAATGCGGCCACACCCCAGTAGATCGCGGGAAACACCAGCCATAGGCTCATCATCGCACCGCCCATGCCCTGCAGCACGGCCCAAATGGTAAGGCGCTCGTCGATACGGACCATCTGCAGGCTAATTACCGCCGCCATCGGCAACATGAACCCACCAGTGCCCACTGCTACCGCGGCGCCGATCCGGATTGGCAAGCTGTTCTCGGCATAAAATGCCGCGACTGCGTCGGGATCGAGCGAAGCCGGAATCGGTGGAAATACTCCCATTAATGCTGCACAGGCCGTACCAAAGATGAGCATAAAGACGATCGCCCACCAGACCATGGCGATCTGTGTGTGTTCGGACATCTACAGAACTCCTTGTCAGCGACCAGCAGCCGCAATCCAATACAGGTGCTAGTAAAGTAAAACGCGTTTTCGTCGAGTGTGGACCGTATTCATTTCGCGGTGCGCTGTCAACGCGCCACCTACATCGCTTGGGAAGGGAGGGCAGAGCCATGGAATCGTCCTGTCGCCCCTGTGCGCCTGTTCAGTTGGGACGATGATTATCCGACGCGAGGATTGCGTCGCCAGCAGCGACGACTACCAGAACCACCACGTCAGCACTCCTGATATGCCGGTCAGACGCTGCGATAGCGGTCCCATGCAGTGAGGCACCACTGAGGGCCCTCCCGATCAATCACCGCGTAAGGCCAGGAACAACGCGACACCCCGCGCGCGGACCGCTTGCGTCGTCGTTGGCAGCCCCGCTATCGTACGCATACGCTCGATGTGCTGACATACTTTCTCCGACCGCAACAATTACGAGAAAGCCCCGAACTGTGATACGGCATCCACCCAATAATGCCCCGCCCCGCATTCCCGACTCCAAACGGCGGACCGACGGGCCGCAGGACGATCGGCAACGAGGAGGAGGTATGACCAACCTGAGCGACAAGCGCGCCCGCGCCATTGTCACCGGTGCCGTGACAGGCCTGTGCGCGGCAAGCGCTGAAGCATCGGCGCGACGCGGTGCCAGCGTAATGATGGCCGACGTATCGGCCGAATTGGGCGAAGCCACCGCCGCAAGTTTTTGTGAGCAGGGTCTGAAGCTCGCCATTGTGGCGCACGACGCCGCTGACGCAGATCAGTGGAAGTCGGATTTCCATCAGGCCGAGAGCCTGTTCGGGACGGTCAACGTACTCGTCAACAATACCGGCATCAACCTAGCGAAGACCATCGAAGACCTGAGCGCGCACGAGTTCCGCCAGGTCATCGAGATCAACCTGATCGGTTGCTTTCTCGACGTGAAGAAAGCCATACAACGCATGAAGAAAGCCGGCGGCGGATCCATCGTCAACATCGCTTCCAACTCTACCCAGAACGTCGTGCCCCTGACCGCGCCCTACTGCCCGGCCAAAGCCGCGATCGCGAATCTCACCAAGGTTGCGGCCATCCATTACGCGGCCAACGATATGACGTCCGCGTCAATTCCTTACATCCGGGCCCGATCGAAACCCATATGCTGACCGGCGGCACGGACCGCGTCGACGAGATCCCGCAGGTCCGGCAATTGATCGACGCCATCCCCATGGGCCACATGGGAAAGCCCGGCGAAATCGGCAAAGTAGTGGCCTTCCTCGCGAGAGACACAGCGTCGTTCACGACCTCGTCCGAGGTCTTTGTCGACGGCGGCCTGACCTTCAGCATGATGAAATGAGAGCACACCCATGAGCAAGAAGATCAAAATCGGCATCATCGGCCTCAGCGCCGAACGAGGCTGGGCGCTGGACGCGCATCTGCCGTCAATCCGGGCACTGGCCGACGATTACGAACTCACGGCCTTGTGCGCCAGCCGCATGAGCAGTGCCGAATCCAGCGCAGCACAACTCGGTGTCGCCCATGCCTTCGCAGACCCGCACGCGATGGCATTGCATCCGGACGTCGATCTGGTCGTCGTCACCGTCAAGGTGCCGGAACACGATCGCCTGGTCCGTGCGGCGATCGGCGCCGGCAAACACGTGTACTGCGAATGGCCATTGGCCATGGACGCGGCTCAGGCTGAATCACTGCTCACGCTGGCCGAATCGGCAGGCGTTCAACACGTTGTGGGGCTGCAGTCACGCTTTTCACCGGTCATGCGCTACGTCAGCGAC
>JAYZBJ010000089.1:0-10760 GCA_036338795.1 Pseudomonadota bacterium
AGACCGAGTTGTGGGGACAAGCATGCAGAAACTGATGGCGGCTCTGGCCGTCTTGAGCCTGGCAGGTGGTGGAATCGCCTCTGCGCAAACTGTCGGATGCCTGAAAGGTGAACGGTTGAAGACCGCACTTTATGAGTCTTACGGATCGGTCAGTGCTCGCATGAAATCGCAGGGCATCGAGTATGACGAAGCCTTTGCCGAGACGCAGGCCCTGGCTGTACTTTACTGGCAGGATGCCGGCCACACGGCCGTAAAGGACGGCAAGGTCACGACATCGCTGGACCAGTGCACGGCCCGCAATGGTTGTGGAGTGCCCGAAACCGTTGCCGGCTCTGCCTATGAGGCCCTGGATGCCTATTCCAGTCACAACCGACTCTACAGCTATGACATGCGGGATGCGCCAGCGCCCCTGACGCCGAAGCTGCGGTCACCCGATGCAACCATGGTCAGCTGGGCAGAGCAGGCGCTCTCATGTGACACAAGCCTCGCACCGCCTCCGCCTCCACCTCCTCCGCCGCCGCCCAAGCCAACCGGCGTGTGCGTACGTGGGGAGCTGCTGGACAATGCGATCGAACGGCAGCTGAAACAGGTGTTCGCCGATCCGGGGTCTGACGAGTCCGCGATCGCGCTGATGCGCCTCCAAGCCTATTCGATTCACGCCTGGCAGGAGCGGGCACGAGCCGGTGCTACCGATGATCGCGTTATCTGGGCACTCAAACAGTGCGCCCCTGACGAATGCGGAGAGCCTGCACGTTTTGATACCGCGCCCTATGGCGGCCTGCTTGCCTATTCCAGCGAATTGCAGCGCTACAAGACGGGCCAGCGTTCAACACCGCCATACCCGCCGACCTACAAACCCGAAGCGAAAATGCTGACCTGGGCAAACTCAGTCATCGGATGTGACTGGGACCAGCAAGGATCGTTGCAGGAAATGTATGGCGCGTCCTCACGTAACCAGCGTCTCCTGGTTACTGGCGGCGATGGGGAAGACGACCGTAGTTTCTTCGAAGATGCGCTGCTGTTTGGTGGGCCCTATCTGACGCTCTGGTGGGAGCACAATAAGGGCCTCTGGTCGCTGGAAGATCGCGATTGGGCCTGCGAGAACTTCGGTGAGTGGGACCGGCGCTGCAAGAATTCGGAGCTGTGGGCGCTGGACGTTCGCAACGCGCAATGGGCGGCCCGGAACGGCAACTTGAACCAGCCCTATACGCGAAGCGAGGCGAATGCCGGATATAGCGGCACCGTTCCGCAGCCTACCTATCGCCGGCCTTCGAGCGGCCCGCGCTGTTACGATCAGGGTAATGGCAAGGAGCTTTGCTTCTACGACTGAGTTCTACTCGGCAGGTACAGCCTCTTCGGCCTCGCGCTGAGTGCGCATCCGCTCGGCTTTCTGTTCGACGAGGTCGACAATGTGCTCAATCATGTCGGCGTTGGAGACATTGTGATCCGGCCTGCCGGAAATGAACATCTTGCCGCTTTCCTTACCACCTCCGGTGAAGCCGAGGTCGGTCAGGGCAGCCTCGCCCGGGCCGTTTACGACGCAGCCGATGATCGAAAGCGAGATGGGTTCGGATATGTGGGCGAGCCGGTCTTCAAGCGTTTCAACCGTCTTGATGACATCAAAGCCCTGACGCGCACAGCTCGGGCAGGCGATTATATTCACACCGCGCGTGCGAAGCCCGAGCGATTTGAGCATGTCGAAGCCGACCTTCACCTCTTCGACCGGATCAGCGGAAAGCGAAACGCGGATCGTGTCGCCAATGCCCATCCAGAGCAAATTTCCCATGCCAATGGATGATTTGACCGTGCCGGTGCGCAAGCCGCCCGCTTCGGTGATGCCGAGGTGTAGTGGGGCATCCGTTACTTCAGCCAGCTGCTGATAGGCTGCCACGGTGAGGAACATGTCCGATGCCTTCACGGATATCTTGTAGTCGTGAAAGCCGAGATCATCGAGAATGCGGGCATGGTCGAGTGCACTCTCGACCATCGCGTCCGGGCAAGGCTCACCATACTTCTCAAGCAGGTGACGCTCCAGAGAGCCGCCATTAACGCCGATCCGGATGGAGCAACCATTCGCGCGGGCAGCATTGACCACTTCCTTCACGCGATCCTGTGAGCCGATATTGCCCGGATTGATGCGCAGACACGCTGCGCCAGCATCTGCTGCCTCAATGCCACGTTTGTAGTGAAAGTGGATGTCAGCCACGATCGGGACCGGGCTGTTGCGACAAATCTCCGGCATGGCCGCAGTGGACTCGACAGTCGGACAGGACACGCGAACGATATCCGCTCCCGCTTCTGCGGCGCGTTCGATCTGGGCAATCGTTGCGGCAACATCCTCGGTTGGCGTATTGGTCATCGTCTGCACCGCGATTGGGGCATCGCCGCCCACTTCGACATTGCCGACACAGATCTTGCGTGACTTGCGCCGTTCGATTGAGCGCCATGGCCTGATGGGGTTGTGGCTCATCGGGTGGATCCCTTTCGATGCCCGCTTCAGCCCTCAAAATGGTATGAGAAGGCGGCAAGGTAAAGGCAGGCGCGGCAAACGATCAGTCATTGCTGCAGCTGCCGGGAAATAGATGAAATTTCACGTATCGGCTGAACGCTGCCTCAACCGAGACCTGCTACCCATTTCAGCCTGAATTGTCGCGCCCCTGGGTGGGGAGCGTGGAGAACCTGATGGACAGAATGATCATCCCTGGCATTGCTGCGCCGATATGGCTTGAGCGTTTTCGCGAGTGGGCTGCTGACAAGCGCGGCGTCGCCGCCGTCGAGTTTGCCATGATCGCCATTCCTTTCTTCTTCCTGATTTTCGGGCTGCTTGAGGTTTGCGTGATCTTCATCATGTCTGCTGTGCTCGAACATGGCTTGAATGAAGCGGCGCGCGGTATCCGCACGGGCGAGCTACAGAGCGGGGAGGATTTTGACCGCGACGCATTCGAAGACATTGTCTGTGCGGAAGTGTTCGACATGTTCGAGTGCAAGGGGAAAATCCAGCTCGACGTAAAGACGTTCGACAGCTTCGCGACAACCAGCGATATGACGCCTCTCGACGATGATGGCGAACTTGACACGACCGGGTTCGAATTCGACCCGGGTGGCCGCGATGACATTGTTGTGGTCCGCGCATTTTCTGCGTGGGAGCTGATCACGCCGATCATGAGCAAACCGCTCGCGAATATGAGCGACAACCGTCACCTGCTTCAGGCAACGACTGTCTTCCGGAACGAGCCATTCTGATGACCCAGATGTTCAAGACATTCGCCCAGAGGCTGCGCGTGTTTCACGCGGCACGCCAGGGCATTTCCGCGATCGAGTTCGCGATCATCGCCCCAGTCATGGTGCTGGTCTATTTCGCTTGTATCGAACTCTCGTTGATGATGGTGCTGGATCGCAAAGTCACCAGTTCTGCCGCGGCACTGGGCGACCTCGTCGCTCGCGCGGCCACGATTGATGATGACGAGCTCGATGACATCCTCGAAGCGACCCGGATGATCCTTGAGCCGAACCCGGTCGACGACGCGCGTATCCGCATCTCCAGCCTCTATGATGACGATGGCACGGTTCGTGTCGCCTGGAGCGATGCGCGCAATATGGCGGAATGGGAAGAAGACAAGGTCGTCGCTGTGCCGTCGAACCTCGTGCCGGAGAATGGCTCAGTCATCTTCGCCCAGGTCGAATACGACTATGAATCGACGCTTGGCTACTTCATCACCACCACGAAAGTGCTCAGCGACGAGTTCTACTTGCGTCCTCGCCGCGTCACACATGTTGCCCGAGTTCGGGACTGATCAATCCTCCTCAACGGCGGGATGGTGAGGTGAGTGCACGGTCAGCAGGACGAGCAGGCCAAGCAGGAAGAGAAGCCCGATCGCGCTCATGCCGACACGCTGGTCGCCCGACCAGCTTGTGAATAGCTCCACCAGAAGCGGGCCGAGCCACACCGTGACGGTCCCTGCAATCGCAAACAGGCCGAAAAACTCACCCACGCGTTCCGGCGGGGCAAGGTGGACCAGCATCGACCGGCTTGAGGAAATGCTTGCTGTCGCCGTGATCGCGATGAACATAGCGCTGGAAAGATAGGCAAGGTCGGACATGGTTTCGAAGACGGGGCTGTCCCAGACGACGACATTCGGGATTGCGCCGAAGAAGATCGACTCCGACGTGATCGAAAGCTGGTAGAGCAGGGTGGCGAGCATACCGCTGATCTCAATGATGAGCGCACGTTTGGGACCAAACTTGCCATCCAGCCAACCGCCGACCAGCCCGCCAACAAAGGCGAATAGAGATGCAATAATCGCGTAGGCTGACAGTTCGACGATGTTCCATTTCAGGTGCAGGCCGATGAACGCCCCGCCCAGCGTCAGCAAGGCTGCCATCCCGTCGGCATACAGCATCCGCGCGGCGAGGTATTTCAGGATGTTGAAGTTCTCCCTGGCGCGGCGAAACGTATTCAACAGGCTGGCTGCGCCGCCCTTGGCGGCCTTCGTCCAGCTTGCGCCCGGCGTGCCGCCATCTTCAGACCGCATGAAGAAGTAGATGGAGAAGACAGCGAGCCAGACAGCGCACAGCGGACCAGCAAGACGGATATGCTCTCCTGCATCGACATCGATGCCGAAGAGCGGGGCTTCAAACGGCCAGCCAACGAAGGCCGGAAGGCCGAACGCAAGCACCAACGCCAGCAGAAGGATCACACCCGCGAGATTGCCAAGCGCGAGGCCGAGACCGGAGATTGCCGGCAGGGATGCCGGCCGGCCATTCACGTTCAGCATCGAATTATGGGTCACCTCTGAATAGGTGTACGAGACGTAGGCGATCACCAGAACGCCCATGGTCTGCGTAATGCTGAGGCCGGAGCCGTCAGGTTTGGCGTACCAGAGCATCCACGACATCAAGACAACAATGCCGAGGAATACAGCGAGTAGAGGCTTGCGTCGCCCGCCCTTGTCGAGCGCAGCGCCCAGGAAAGGCGCTGTCAGGGCTGCGATGAAGCCGGCTGTCTTGACCACGGAGGCGATCGTCGCCTGCCCTTTCGCATTCGCGGCTTTTTCAGCGGATGCCGGGTCCATGCCAGAAAGCTCGCCACTGGCGAGCAGGTCTGCGCCGATGACCGCACCGAAATAAGGGGCGAACAGGTAGATGACGATGAGAATGTAATAGGGGTTTCGGGCCCATTCGAAGACGGCCCAGGCAAATCCGCGCCTGTCCAGCGCGCCGCCCAGATCTACAGCTGGCGGCACGACGCCGCTCGCCGACACTGGCGATGCAGTGCTGCTCATTCCTGTTCCTCCCATTGCCAGCGCTCTTGTCGGCGCAGGTGCAATGGTGAGTGTTTCGCAAAATTCGATTGAGGGGAAGCCAGTTCCCGCCGTGACGTGGCGTCAGCGGGTGGTGGCCCGATCAGCTGAGGAATTTGGCCCGGAGCCGCTCTCGTTTTGCCTGGTCCACGCCGAGAGTCGTGGCGAGATAGGTGTCGATATCGCCTGACTGCTCCTTGATCGAGGCGATTGCGGCTTCGAGGAACTGGCGCTCGACGCCGAGGAACGGGCGATACACTTCGTCCGCATAATTCTTCTCGAGCATCGTATTAAAATATTCGCGCGCTTCGGGCAGACGGTCAGCCACTTTTGCGGCCTCATTGGTCAGTTCGTAGTCTGTGAAGATGTCATCCATGGAGACGCCAAGTGTGTGATGCGTGAGAGCGCAGAGGATGCCAGTCCGGTCCTTTCCGGCAGCACAGTTGACCAGTGCAGCCTCGTCATCATGCAGGTCAGCGAGGTGGTCGAACCATGCCGTATATGTCTCGACAAGGGCCGGACGGTATGGCGCTTCCACATAATAGGACCGCATCCAGCCTTTCGAAGCCTCTGCATCGACGGCGACCTGTTTAAGGAAGTTCACGTGCGGCGCATCCTTTTCCCGCCCAAGGTCGGAAAACAGCCTGCGCACACCGCGAACCGGCCACTTGTCACCATGGCGTTCGCGCTCATCAGGGCGGCGAAGATCAGCCTGCACAGTGATGGTCATCAGGTCGATGGCCGTCAGGTCGTTGTCTGACGCCTCACCGAAATGCCCGGAGCGATAGAGCTTGCCGGACTTTATCTTTGAGCCTTCGGCGCCTTCGTAACCGCCAAAGTCCCGGAAGTTACGAACGCCATCCAGTGGCTTGATCCGATCCTGCATGAGCCTTGCCTTCTGCCGCTGGTTGATGAGCCTGAGCTAGTCCGACTGGCGGCGAAGGTCCACCCGCAACCTAGCGGAAAGGCGGCTCGTCGAACGCGCGCAGCTTGCGGGAGTGCAGTGCTGCGCCGCCCTCGGCCGCGAGGCGTTCGAGTGTCTCGATACCGATCCGGATGTGCTCACCAATGGCACGCTCATAAAAGCGGTTCGCCGCACCCGGCAGCTTGATCTCGCCATGTAGCGGCTTGTCGGAGACGCAGAGCAGGACCCCATAGGGGACGCGCAGCCGGTAACCGTTCGCGGCAATCGTCGCGCTTTCCATGTCGATGCCGATTGCACGAGACTGGTTGAACCGGCGGGCCGTCTCCGTGAAGCGCAGCTCCCAGTTGCGGTCATCAGTGGTGACCACTGTCCCGGTCCGAAGGCGCTTTTTCAAGGCATCACCTTTTTCGCCGGTGACATCGGCTGCGGCCTGCTGAAGCGCAATCTGTACTTCGGCGATCGGCGGCACAGGAATGTCGGGTGGCAGCACCCCATCGAGAACGTGGTCGTCGCGCAGATAGGCGTGCGCGAGGACGTAGTCCCCAATCTGCTGGCTGTGACGCAAGCCGCCGCAGTGGCCGACCATGATCCAGCATTCCGGACGAAGCACTGCAAGGTGGTCCGTAATCGTCTTGGCGTTGGATGGCCCGACACCGATATTAACCAGCGTGATGCCCGTTCGATCTTCAGCCATGAGGTGATAGGCGGGCATCTGGAAGCGCCGCCACGGAGCCGCATCAATGGCTGATTTCGCATCCGGCGTATTGCCATCAACCTGTAAACCGCCAGCGACGGACAGGCCCGTATAGCGCGACCCCTGGCGCAGCTGTTCGACGCCCCAGTCACAGAACGCATCCACATACCGGTGGTAGTTCGTGAACAGGATATAGCGCTGCATATGCTCGACAGGCGTGCCGGTGTAATGGGCCAGCCGTTTGAGAGAGAAGTCCGTTCGCGGCCCGTCGAACAGGGCGAGCGGACGGCTGGAGCCCGGCTCATAAAGCTCGCCGTCGGCCACTTCATCCCCGATCGCGCTAAGCGTCGGTGACGGGAACCAGCGTGCCAGCTCAGCCGGGGAAACTTCATCCAGCCCGCCTGCATCTGCCTGATCCCAGACATAGGCATAAGGAATTTCCGAGCTGGACGGTTTGACCTCAACATCGACCGGATAGTCCCGCATGAGGGGGCGAAGCTGCTCGATCAGGTAAGGGCGCAGGAAGTCTGGCCGCGTAATTGTTGAGCTGTAGGTGCCGGCCTCCGACATCTTGCCGAAGGCGCGCGAAATCGGTGGAGGTGGCCCATCCGGGTCATATCGAATTGTCAGGCTTGGGTAGCAGAACGCCCGCGACTGGCGCATGTCCGGGGAAGGCGGTTTGCCGTTCTTGAGATAATCCTCAAGGCACCTGGTTAGCGCGCCGACGGCGTCGTTGTAAATCTTTTCAAGCGCGTCGACGACGGCTTCTGGAGTTTCTAGTTTCGTCATGTCTCCCGTTGCCGCAAAGTGCCGGGATCGTCAATTGCGGTCGAAGGCCACGGTGTACACGACAGGGCCTTCCTCGCCCTCAGGCGAGCGCGTCAGAGGGACCAGCCAGTTGGGGATACGCCCGGCCAGAAGATCGGCCGCAAATCCGTTCGGTGCCGCGTTAGCATACTTCTGTAATTCGCCGAGACGAGGACAGAAGAGCAGGTGTGTCGCGCCGGTGGCTGTAATCGCGGAACGCGCCTCATCTGTCGGACCCTTGAATACCTCCAGCGCCCCTTCAATGCCTGACGGATTGCGGTGATAGGGCGCTGCAGTTGCGTAGTGCCGGGTGTAATAGATCAGCGGCGCACCAAGATCGATCGGCGTGAAAACGCTCATGCGGGGTGCAGCCGCAATCTGCCGGTAAGCTTCGCCCGTGCGGCATTCGGCTGCTTCTTCGCGAAAATCAGCTGCGCCTTTCGGCATGGCCTGCCGTACGAGATTCCAGCCGGTCGGTGAGACGAAAAGCGCGGCCGCGAGAAGGGCCGATGCTGGTCCGGCACCGCGCTTTTCCTTCCAGTTCGAGAACAGGTATCCGAACAGCCAGCCGCTCGCCATGGCGGCGAGTGCATGCGCCAGCGAAGCGGCGCGCAGTTGCCAGACCATGATGAGACACATGATGAAAAGCACCAGAAGCAGGGCAAAGTGTTCTCGTTTCTTGTTGGCATTCGCGAGGTACATGGCGACCCCGGCACTGATCAGACCGGCGAGCGCTGTGCCGTAGAAGAAGAGAGCGAGCCCGGCATCGTCAGCGAAAACGGATGGTAGCGGTCGCGCCTCGGCGACGACGTTCAGCCAGCCGTCGCGCACGCCCTCCGGGAGGGCGGCGTAAGGGCTTCCGACGCAAGACGGGTTTATCAGAACGAAGCTCACGACGGTTACGCCGCCTGCTATGGCCATGGCCAGAAGGCGCGTGCGCCAGTCACGGGTCGTCGGCATGACGGTCGCGATGGCGGCAAGGCCAGTGGCTGCAACCAGCAGGGCAACGAAGTGAGACTGCCCGTACGCATCACACACGGTCCGGATGCCACCTGCCCCTGGGGCGTCCGCGATATAGGCAAGCAGCGTCGCCACGATGAGCGTTGCGCCGAACACCCGCAGCCGGTGCGCTTCGATTGTGCCGCCTAGCAACCAAGCGCTGCCAAAGCCGGCAATGGTCAGGCCGACAACCGGCAAATTCTCTATGGCGATCGTGATCATGGCCGCGACGCATAGCGCTGCAATCACGGCTGACCGCGTCGTCATTCGCGGTGAAACAAGGCAGGCAAATGCGGTGAGGGTGAGCGCGATGCCGAGGCCGTGATGGTCGATCCTCCCCGGCATGAAGTTCACCATCGCAGCCGATGTGCAGAAGAAAAAGATGCCGGCCAATTGTCCGCTGATGGGGGCTTCGAGGCGTCGAAGACAGGCAGCCAGGGCCGTCAGGGCCCAGCAAAGCTGAATCACCGGCCAGATTGTCACCGCGAGGCCTTCAGCCAATTCGCGACCGACGAGAGGCTGCGTCAGGAGAATGATTGCGGCAAGGAAGATGTCCGGCAAACGCGACCAGTGCATGGCGCCGCCTTCCTGGGTCAGCAGGCGAGACTGATCCACATCGTACCAGCCTTGCCCTGCGATGAGGTCTCTCACCTGTTGCAGGCGCATCATGTCATCGCTGCCCCGAAGGTCACCGGAAAAGGCCGGGCCAGCCTGCATCAAGGCATAGGCGACAGCCACGATCACAAACAGGATGACGGGCCAGACGGGAGTCTGTCGTGTCGGGGTCGCGAGGGTCATCGGCGCCTATCGTGTTTTGTGTCAGCTTCGTAACGAGGTGTTCACCACGGCTTGATATGCGCTGAATGTGGTTACTGAAAGGCTGACCGGATGACCAGCGTAGTAGCAAATGTGCGCACGCCAATGCAGCAATCGGAAGCTGCGCAGCCCCGGATTGCGGTTGTGCTGCCCTGCTATAATGAAGCGGCGACAATCGCCTCAGTCATCGAAGCCTTCCGATCGGCGTTGCCGGATGCCGAGATATATGTGTTCGACAATAACTCGACCGATGGCACGGCGGAGATTGCGCGACGCGCTGGCGCAAGCGTCCGTTCGGAGACCCGGCAGGGTAAGGGATACGTCGTTCAGCGCATCTTTGCCGATGTAGAGGCGGACATTTATGTCATGGCTGATGGCGATGGCACCTATGATGCCGCGCTGGCACCGACCCTGGTCGAACTCATGAAGCGCAATCATGTCGACATGGTTGTCGGGACCCGTGCAAACGTCACAAAGGATGCCGGCCGCGGCGGCCACGCGTTTGGAAATCGCATTTTCAACATGCTGTTCAACGCAATGTTCGGCCGCCAGTTTACTGACATCTTCTCGGGTTATCGCGTTTTCTCGCGCCGATTTGCGAAATCGTTCCCCGCTGTTTCGGGAGGCTTTGAGATCGAGACGGAAATGTCGGTCCATGCCTGCCAGATTGGCGTGCCGACACTGGAGCGTCCGACGCCCTATGGTGTGAGGCCTGAAGACTCGACGTCCAAACTGCGGACATTCCGCGATGGATTCAGGATCCTCGGCTTGTTCCTGACGCTCGCCAAGGAGACCCGACCGGCTGCGTTCTTCGGCGCAATTGGCCTGATCCTGGCCTTCGTCGCCCTCGGCCTCGCGGCACCGCTGGCGGTGACCTATCTTGAAACCGGCCTCGTGCCGCGCATGCCAACCGCGATCCTCGCGACCGGACTCGTCGTCATCGGAACGGTGTCTACGGTGTGCGGACTTATCCTCGACAGCCTCGCTCGGTCTCGAGTCGAGGCAAAACGGTCCGTCTTCCTCAGCTACCCGCCCGGAGACTGGCGCTCGTGAGCCTGCCGGCGGACACTGCGAAATTCATCCGTTTCGCCCTCGTTGGCGGTGTTGGCTTCGTGGTGGATGCAGGGATGCTGGTCTGGCTAGTCTCGGCCGACGTCAGCCCCTTCGCGGCGCGGGTCGTGTCGATTCTCCTTGCGATGCTTGTCACATGGCGCCTCAA
>JAYZBJ010000090.1:0-5892 GCA_036338795.1 Pseudomonadota bacterium
GTTGCGCCGGCTCTCGGTTACCGGATCGATTATGGCGGTCGGTCGGTGACGATAAGTGGTGACACTGTCAGCAACGACATGGTCCGACTGGTGGCGAAAGACACCGACCTGCTTGTCCACGAGGCACTGAATCGCGACATGGTGCTCCTCATGTCGGATGCGGCAAAATCAAATGATAACATGGCGGTAGCGAAAATACTCTCTGATATTGTCGACTATCATGCCACCCCGGAGGAGGCTGCCGCCGTTGCCGAAGGTGCAGGCGCAAGGGCCTTGGTTCTGACCCACATCGTCCCGCCCGTGCCAAACCGCTTCCTAAACGCAGCCTTTCTCGGCGATGCCCGGAACGCCTATTCCGGCAGGCTGCTTATGGGTGAAGACGGCATGGTTTTCAGCTTGCCAGCACAGTCGGATGGGCTCTCGATCAAGCAGCGGCTCGATTGACGAAACCCCAGCTCAGCGCGAGGATTTCAGCATGAGTGACCGACCAAAGCTGACCATCGCACAGCCGGATCCCCCCGATGCCGACGGACGCCGTGCCCGAAGCGAGCGGAGCCGCGTGCAGATCGTAGACGCGATGTTCCGGCTGATTGGCGACGGTGACTACGTGCCGAGCGCCGCAAGCGTCGCAGAAGAGGCCGGTGTTGGCCTGCGTACGGTCTTCCGGCACTTCGAAGATGTCGATGCACTCTATCGCGAACTGATCGCGCGGTTGGAAACAGAAATTTTGCCACAGGTGATGCAGCCCTGGACTTCAACCGACTGGCGAGCGCGCCTGAGCGAATTGATTTCGAGACGCGCCCGCATCTATGAGCGGATCATGCCGTACAAGGTAGCGGCGAATCTTCGGCGGTTTCAGTCCGAATGGCTGATGCACGATTATCAGCGGTTCCTGAGAATGGAACGAAGCGGCCTGTTTGGCGCACTGCCTGACGAGATAAGCGCAGACAAGGAGCTTACCTCTGCTTTGGAAATGCTGACTGGCTTTCAGACGTGGAGACGTATGCGCCAGGACCAGCTCCTGACTATCGAGGAAGCCGAATCCGTTCTTCAGCGAACGGCTAAAGCCCTGACGGCGCATCTAGCGTGACGCATTTCACTGGAACAGGGTTTCGCAACCACTACCATTGAGGATGCTGTCGACGGTCTCACGGTCAGCACGCGAAAGCGCATCGCGCGACGTTCGCAGAGCCTGCAGGCATTTGACCTGGTATGGGAATACAGGTTGCGTCCATGCCCGACCGTCAATTTCAGCATGCATGTCAGCATCTCCCGCCATGGCGGCCTTGGCGTTGCCTATCAGGAATGGCGCGTACACGCGCCCGATCTCTTCCAGCAGCGGCGCTAGTCTCGTTTTTGCCGCAGCTGGTTCGAGCCAATCAGTATCTTGTGGCGACAGGCCCGAAAGGTCTTCCATTCTGTCAATCCAGGCGCGCACACGCTGTGACGTGCCGCTGGTTACAGCCGCGGATGTCGGCTCGATGATGCCAAGCTGAGTCAGCTGGCCAAAAATTGCAAAATCACAGGACGCTGGCCGCGCGCCTAAAACATAGCCCTGTGGTTCAATCACCTTGTCCAGAATGGAGACAAAGCGGGCGTAGCTATCCTCGATTGTCTTTGCGGTGGTTTCATTCGAGCCGACGACGTAGAGCCGGTCCACTTGGCGCTTCGTGAAAAAATCCGATGTCTGCTTTGCCTGAGCAGCCGGCGCGGTAGGCATGGACCAGTAGACCAGCAACGGCCCCGCATTGTCCCGGTCGGCCTGGTGTGCCCAGCGATAATGGAACATGGCCTTGGTCAGCCACTCGTCGGCGAAGTCTTCAATCAATGCGTCGATGAACGCCATGACGGGGTTATCCGGGATCACAGACCGCTCAGCTTTTTCCCTTTCGAGCCGTCGGATGATTGGCGTGGAGTCAACCATGGCCTCAAGCGCGCCGTTCTCAGCCGGAAAGTAAAACGTCGGCAGGAGTTTTACTTTCGGCTCCGGAAGGCCCGGCAGCGGGTTCTGGTGGCCACCCCAGACCATTTCATAAGGGATCTGCCGGTATCGAAGCAGCGCCAACATCTTGCGCGTGTACGGGGAGCCGGGGGCACCGAGCAGTTTCAACCGATCCATGTCATTGTCCTTTTGGCGCGAAGGCTCGACGGATGGTCCGCAATAAGAGCCAGCAGATGCCCAGCAGTATCAACACAACAGCGCCGATGAGCCACCCATAACGCCGCGTCTGCTTCGCCAAAGTATTCTTCGCGATGATGGCGTGGCTGTCATACCCCTCAGGCACTGCGAGCACACCCATTTCGGAAACATACGCGTCATAGGCCGATAGCATGTCGGCCATCAGGTCAGGCCGCTCGATGGCAAGATCGTTTGTTTCGCCGGGGTCGGCGTCGATATCATACAACCGCCAGCGCGCATCGCCCCATGGCTTCTGGTTGCGGGTAATCTTGTAATCACCCCGGATCAGCGCTGAATTTCCTGAGACTTCAACCGCGATGGCCTCGTCAGACTCGTAGATAGCTTCTCCAGTACCGGCGAGAAGTGGCAGTAGGCTGCGCCCAGTCATCGCAACGCCATCTGTTTCGGACGGTGCGCCCGCTAGGTCGAGTAAGGTCGGTGTGATGTCCGTCACCTGTGCCAATGCGTCCTGCTTGCCGAGCGCAGCGATACCCGGCCCTGCCATGATCATCGGGACATGAATGCCGCCTTCGGACCCGTGAAACTTGAACAGGTTGCCCGGTGACGATGCCGCCATCGCCCATTCCGGTCCGATGAAGCCCCAGCTTCCTTCTTCGCCGATGCCGTCGAGATCCAGATGATAGCCGTTCAGGCGCATCCAGAGTTTCAGGCGCCAGTCATTGTCCCCTCGAGAGGGCTCGGGGCCATTATCCGATGTGACGACGAAGACGGTGTTTTCGTACAGCCCCTGATCTTTCAGGTAGTCGATAAGACGTCCGATATGTTGGTCCATCGCTTCGAGCATGGCGGCGTTGACCGCCATCCGCGCCGCATAAAGCTCCTGATCGGTTTCACTCAGATCAGTCCAGCGGCGCATGCCTTCCGGGAAGGGTTGAAGTGCTGCGTCCTCAGGAATGAATCCTAGCGCCTTCGCGCGCTTCCAGCGACGTTCGCGAAGCGCTTCCCATCCGTCGGTATAAGTGCCGCGATATTTGTCGGTCAGTTCAGCTGGCGCCTGTACAGGAATGTGAATGGCCTGGAATCCCAGATAGGCGAAGAACGGAGCGTTCTTTTCTGTTTCGCCGATGTATTCCGCCATCTGGTCGACGATGAAACGCGAGGAATAAAAATCGTCCGGCAGGGCAGCGGGTTCACCATCCTCATACCAGGGCGCGTCGCCATAATAGGGCATGTAGGATTTATCTTCCCAGTTGTCGGCACCGGATGCGTCCAATGCGAACGAGCGGTCGAAGCCGTGGGCTGATGGAAGCGCGCCGTCATCGCTGCCAAGGTGCCATTTGCCCGTCATCAGGGTGCGGTATCCCAATGGTTTCAGCCGTGCGGCGATAGTCTGGACGCCTGGTTCAAGCCTCATCGTATAGCCGGGTTGCCCGACATGTTCTTTCGGAAGGACTTCCGGGATCGTCGCCACGCCTGTTCGATGATTGTCGATCCCGGTGAGCAGCATGGCTCTGGAAGGCGCGCACAAGGGCGAGGTATAATACCGCGTGAACATGACACCTCGCCCTGCAAGTGCGTCGATGTTGGGCGTACTGGCTTCACCGCCATAGATGCCGAGATCCATGAAAGCGGCATCGTCGATCAGGAGCACAACGAAGTTGGGTTGGGCTGAAGGCTGTGCAGCGGCGCTGGCTAGCCCTCCAGAGATTACCGCTCCCAACACGGTAATCAGGCGGATTATAGCCTCCACGTGCGTCCTCCCCAGGATTATTGGCATCTACCGTGCCACAAGTTCTGGGGGGCGGAAAGTAGAGAAGTGTATCTGACTTGGCGTCAGGCGACGCTTACTCGGCTGCGGCCGGAGATTCAGGATGCGTAGCGACCTCAATGTTGACAGGATCAAGCGTCATCAAGGCGTTGCGAAGGACCTCGCCCTTAAGCTGGGTTTCCGCATATTCGTCTTCGGGGTCGGACAGCGCGACAATCGCGCCGCCTGCGCCAATGGAAGCGCGATCTCCCTTCAGAACAATGGTTCTGATCACGATGTTCAAATCCACGGCGCCGTCTATCGAGAAATAGCCGATAGCGCCCGAATAGACACCTCGCGGCCCCTTCTCGAGTTCATCAATGATCTCCATCGTGCGCACTTTGGGCGCACCGGTCATTGAGCCACCCGGGAAAAGAGACCGAACGCAGGATACGGCCGTTTCATCTGGGCGGAGTTCACCGGTCACAGTGCTGACCATCTGATGAACCGTCGCGCAGCTTTCAATGGCGCCGAGTTTCGGGACATCGACGCTTCCTGTCTGGCAGACGCGGTTCAGGTCGTTGCGGATGAGGTCCACGATCATCAGGTTCTCCGCGCGATCCTTTTCACTGGCCAGTAATTGCTGTTTCAACGCTGCGTCTTCGGCACGTGTTTGTCCGCGCGCGATCGTGCCCTTGATCGGCTTGCAGTTAACCTCGCCGGTTTCAGATATTCGGACCATCCGCTCCGGTGAACAGCTCACCACGCTGAGATCATCGAAGCGAAGAAATGCGGAATAGGGGGCAGGGTTCAGTGCGCGGATTTCGCGGTATGTCCCAAGGGGCGCTTTGTCATATCGCTTCGTCCACTCATTGCAGAGGCAGATTTCATACGATTCTCCGTCGCGAATCTTATCGAGCGCTGTCTGGATATGGCTGAGATACTGCGCGCGCGAGTGGCGTTGTTGCCAAGGCTCATCAGAAGGGGCGTTTCTCAGCACAGTGTCAAATGCAGGCTTGGAGATGAGACAGCTGTCACGCAGGGCTGACTCCAACTGGTCAAACCATTCCGTCGCGGATTGCTCGTCACTGTCTTTGACAAGGCACACTGCCCAAGCTTCGTCAGTCTCATGATCGAATGCAATGTAGCGGTCAGCGAAGACGAGTTGGGCATCTGCCTGCGGGCTTTCATGAACGTGCCGACCGCCGCAGTCGGCCTTCAGTTCATAACCGAGATAGCCAACATAACCGCCCTTGAATGGGACCGGGATATCGCCCGCATTTACACAGGCAACCTCGTCGCCGCGTCGGGCGAGATAATCGAAAATCGATTCCGCCCGCGTCTCCGTGACGCCGTGCATGGCGATTCCAAGTTGGCGCCGAGTCACATCGTAGCTGAGAGTATGCGAAAGCGGACCAGACGCGTCTCCCATGAAAGAATACCGACCTTGCTGATTGGCGTGCGAGCTGGAGTCCAGCCAGAAGGATTTTTCGGACTGGCCGTACAGAATTTCGAAGCAGCCTTCCGAACTCAGGCCCAGCTCCAGCTTCCGGATCAGTGCTTTCAGGTGGGTGCTGACATCCGGCAGGCTGGCGCGTCCAGATTGAAGTTGCTTTTTGAAGCTCAAGGGTTCGCCTTTTGCGCCGGCGAGGCGAAGGAAGTTGGCGATAATCTGCTGACCATGCTCGGTGGCGACAGATTCCGGATGAAACTGCACGCCCCAGAATGGTAATTCGGTGTGATGCAGAGCCATCACCAGGCCGTCATCGGTTGTGGCGTCGATATGGAGGTGCTCTGGCAAATCTTCAGCCACGTACGAGTGGTAGCGCACGGCGTTGAACGGCGACCGGATGCCCGCAAATAGACCCTCGCCATTATGGCGGATGCGGCTTGTCCTTCCGTGCATGGGTTCCGGCGCGTGCCTGACCTTGCCGCCAGCGAAATGCGCAATTCCCTGATGACCAAGGCAAACGCCGAGGACGGGCTTTCTGAATTTTCGGAGAAT
>JAYZBJ010000091.1:0-20821 GCA_036338795.1 Pseudomonadota bacterium
CGCTTTCTCCGGTCGGGCGGATATTTGCGTCTCACCGAGCACAGGACGCCGCAAGAAACTGCTCATCTCCGACATGGATTCGACCATTATCGAACAGGAATGCCTCGATGAGCTGGCAGACTTCGCCGGACTGAAAGCTGAGATTTCCGCAATCACTGAACGTGCGATGGCGGGTGAGCTGAATTTTGAACAAGCCTTGCGCGAACGTGTCGGCATGCTCGATGGCCTTGCTCTCGACACGTTGGGCACCTGCTACCGTGAGCGTATCACCTTGATGCCAGGCGCTGAGACCCTTGTCGCAACGATGAATTCAGTGGGCGCGCGTTGCGTGCTGGTTTCGGGTGGGTTCACCTACTTCACAGAGCGCATCGCAGCGGCGGCTGGATTCCACCACCACCAAGGCAACACACTCCTGAATGACGGGAAGGTGCTTACTGGCAAGGTCGGAGAACCAATTTTGGGCCGGGAAGCAAAACTCGCGGCGCTTGAAGCGGAAATGCAATCTCTCGGGCTGGACGCATCACAGACGATGGCGATGGGAGACGGCGCTAACGATCTCGCCATGATCGAGGCGGCAGGACTCGGCATCGCTTACCGCGCAAAGCCCGTCGTGACGGCGGCATCGGACTGCGGCATCTCCGTCACCGACCTGACCGCAGCCCTTTACTTCCAGGGCTATACAGACAGCGAGATTGTCTGGAAGGAATAAGCGCTTACCGCCCAGCCCTGTAGCGATCGGGATGGGACGGGAAGACACCGATAATTTTCAGCGAGGTCGAGAAGAAGCCAAGCTCTTCCAGCGCGAGCTGGACGTGGCGGTCATCCGGGTGGCCTTCAATTTCGGCATAGAACTGCGTCGCCGTGAATGATCCGTCGACCTGGTAGCTCTCAAGCTTAGTCATGTTGACGCCATTCGTCGCAAACCCGCCCATAGCCTTGTAGAGCGCCGCAGGAATGTTGCGAACCTGGAACAGGAATGAAGTCACGGTCGGACCGTCTTCGGCATCGTGCTCCAGCGGCTCACGCGACATGATGACAAATCGCGTCGTATTGTGGTCGGCGTCTTCGATATTTCGCGCGAGAATATCGAGGCCATACACTTCAGCCGCCAGCTCGGGTGCGATTGCGGCGACCGATGGATCCTTTGTCTCGGCGACGATGCGAGCCGCCCCCGCCGTATCAGCGGCGATGACCGCCTGAATGCCATGCTCGCGAAGGAAGTTCCTGCACTGGCCCAGCGCCATGATGTGCGAATGGGCCGTCGTCACTTCAGCGATCGGCGTTCCGGGCAGCGCCATGAGCTGAAAGCGGATCGGCATGAAATGCTCGGCAATCATGTGCAGGCTCGTACCCGGCAGAAGGTGGTGAATATCGCCGACACGACCAGCGATCGTGTTCTCGACAGGGATCATGGCGAGGTCGGCCTCGCCCTTCTCCACCGCCGAGATGACATCCTCAAAAGTCTTGCAGGCGATCGGCTCCATGAGAGGATAGGTGTCTCGGCAGGCGATGTGCGAGTTTGCACCCGGTTCGCCTTGATAGGCGATCTTGCCGGTCTTTGTTTCATTCATGATCAAGCGGCCCCGCAGACTGGTCGGAAATTTCAGCGCCATGCCATGCGCGAGCAAGCTGGGCATTGCAAGGGTTTATCCGCCAATTGCCCGATACAATCACGGCTCGGGAAGTGCGCCGTTTCGCCGCTACATCGACCCGCGCATCTGAAGAGACATCCCGTTATATTGCCTCCGACTCGATAGCGTGCCAGAAGGCGCGCGTTGCAAAATAACCAAACAAGGATGATCCCGATGGGCGATCTCTTCTGGAACAAGGTCTTCGGTGCACTGCTCGCCGTAGTTCTCGTCATCATGGGCCTTCAGACCCTGTCCGGCTCGCTATTCTCGATGGGTGGCGAAGCTGGTCATCACGGCGACGAGGAAAGTCATTCACTCAACGATTGGGCGCACAGCCGATTCGCCTACTACACTGAGATCGCCGAAACCGGCGGTGCAGGTGCTGTTGAGGAAGAAGTCTACGATCTTGGCCTGCTGCTCGCCAGCGCCGACGCCGCCAGCGGCGAACGCGCGTTCAAGGCGAAATGTTCGACCTGTCACTCCATTGAGCAAGGCGGCTCCAACGGCACCGGCCCGAATCTCTATGGCATCCTCGGCAATCCACGCGGCCAGCATGCCGGCTTCGGTTACTCCGGCGCCATGCAATCTGTCGCCGGTGAAACCTGGACCTGGGCCGACATGGATGAGTGGCTGGAAAATCCGTCCGGCTACATCCGCGGCACGTCGATGGCTTTCGCAGGCCTCCGCCGCGACGATGAGCGCGCCGACGTCCTCGCCTACCTTGCTTCCTACTCCCCCAATGCGCCGGCCATGCCTGAGCCACTGCCAGCAGAAGAAGAAGCAGCGGCAGAGGGTGAAGAAGGCGAAGCAACTGACGCATCCACAGAAGCTGGTGAAGGCGGCGACGCCGTAGAAGCTGAACTTGATGCCTCCGACATTGAGGAAGCACCTGCGACCGCAACCGGCGAAATTGAGACTCAAGACGTCGTTAACGATCGCGACTCGGAAGCCGAAGGCAATGAGAGCGAAGTTGAACTCAGCACGGACACCGATGCTGAAGCAGGCGACGAGGAATAGGGCAGACGCCTTATCCAGGATTGAGCCAGTCCGGCTCGCGTCCCTGCATTGCTGACACATCGATACGGCGGGCTCCTATGGGCTCGCCGTATATTTTTGCGATCCGCTCAACCGCACCAGTCAACGGCTCTTTCGCGACAGCCATATGGTACGCATTTGCGTGAAGCAGCGTTTCGCTATCGAGCATGATGCCGACATGCCCCTTCCAGAAGACAAGGTCGCCGCGACGCAGAACGCCGGGTGAGCCCCAAGCCTGAACTGGCTCGCCCGCCCAAGCGAATTGCATGTCGCTGTCTCTCGGCAGTATCACGCCGCAAGCATGGAAAGCCGCGCGCGTGAGACCGGTGCAATCCAGACCCAGGCTTTCACATCCGCCCCATAGGTAAGGGGCGTGGAGGAAACACTCAGCAACGCTTGCAGGGTCGGATTGCAGCTCACTAAGGGCCGCAACGTGCTGGACAGGCAACCACCCAGCACGATCAACGCGGACGAACTTGCCCTCCTGCCCCGTGACAGCGAGCTGACTGCCCATCGATACAAGCAATCTCGGGGCCGACTTCAGGTCCGGCTCGGAATAGGCATAGGTTCGGGCAGCCGTGACCTTGTGCGTACGTTTGAGCACCGGTGCAGAGAGCGCTTCGAGCAAGGCCCAACCGACGTATCGGTCGCGGTCCAGCTGGACGAGAGCGTAGCCCCCCTGCTCTTCAAACACGCGGAGCGTCTCGCCATGAAGCGCTTGGGTCGTCATCTCGGCATCGGCCTGCGGTGCATCCCGGATGGCCGCAACACCAGCCGATACCTGCATGGGCTGGCCGCCCCCCGAAGAGGGCGTCTTCAGTCGTCTATCATGAAAATCAGGCATCTCGAGGAGAGATAATCACGCCGCCGCAGAGTTGGCTACAGGTTCGCTTACACCCACATCTTCACCGGCTTCCGCCGCTTGGATAAAGCCGGAAAATTCTCGCAGCCACGCCATACCCGCAGGCGTGCGTTCGATAAAGATGCTGCGAAGGTCATTGTGATCGCGGCGCCGACGAACGAAACCTGCCTTTTCGAGCATGTCCAGCGCGCGGGTAACCGCAGGCTTGGCGAGGTTCAGATCCGCCGCAATTCCACGAACTGTATGCGGACCGGCAGAGAGAGCCACTGTCATGAAGATGGCTTGCTGGCGTGCAGAGAGGTCCAGCTCGCAGGTTCTCACATATGAGGAAACCGCACGCCGCCAAAGGTCGAGTGTCTGTCTTTCACTCATCGCCATGAAGATTCTCCTCGCCTCGCGCAGATTCCGTTTGACTCAAGCGAATCAGAATCTGATTTGCGCAAGGCGTAAAGAGTCCCTTAACGCCAGCGATGTGGATAACTAATTAGCGCTTTGTTTCGATGGTGAAAAACATTGTCTGACCCGCGCGGGAAACCCGCACAAGCAGACTCTCACCGGGCGGCGTCGAGTCTGGGCCTAGCATTTCGTAGGCATCTTCGAGGCCCGAAATTTTTTCAAAACCCATCTCAGTGATCACGTCACCTGTGCGTAGTTTTCCAAAACTCGGACCGCTTGCCGCGACCGAGTTGACCAGAACACCCGCTACATCGCGGGCGATGCCGTAGCGACGTCGGGCGTCATCATCAATTTCCTTGAGCTCGGCCCCAATCGGGTTCTGCGCAAGCGCATTGTCCGGCACGGGTTCGCGCGTCTCTTCGCTTTCACCGGACTCCAGCTCTCCGACGGTAAAAGTAACGGTCCGCGGCTTACGGTCACGGATGATCTCGACCGGGACTTCCTTGCCAATATCTGTCTCGGCAACCACGCGGGAGAGACCACGCACATTGTCGACAGGCTTTCCATCAAAGGTCAGCACGAGGTCTCCAACTTCGAAATCGGACTTCGCAGCGGGGCCTTCGCCATCGATGGATGTGATGATCACGCCCTTGGCTTCGTCGACGCCGTATGCAGCCGCGATACCGTCATCGATGCCCTGAACGTTTACACCAAACCAGCCCCGGCGTGGCCGACCGTATTCAAGGATTTGCCCGGCAACGGAGTCCACCAGGTTGGAGGGGATGGAAAAGCCGAGACCAACGGACCCACCGGTCGGAGAGATGATGGCGGTATTCACGCCAATCACTTCACCATTGAGATTGAATAGCGGCCCCCCGGAATTGCCCCGGTTAATCGCAGCGTCCGTCTGGATGAAGTCATCATAGCGACCAGACTGGATATCGCGATTGCGAGCGGAAATAATACCGGCTGAGACCGATCCGCCAAAGCCGAACGGGTTACCGATAGCCATGACCCAATCGCCGACTTCGGCGGCATCGCTATCTGCAAAGTCCACGAACGGAAGTGGATCGTCACTGGTCACCTTGAGGACAGCGACGTCCGTTTCAGGATCAGTTCCGACCAGTTCCGCCTTCAACGTCCGGCCAGAATTGAACACCACATTGATTTCATCGGCATTCTCGATGACGTGATTGTTTGTAATGACCGTCCCATCGGCCGAAATCAGGAAGCCTGAACCAAGCGAGCCTTCGCGGCGGAAACCATCAGGATCGCGGCCGAAGAACTCGTTGAAACGCTCAAGCGGTGACCCGTCTGGAAATTCGGGAAGCCCCTCAGGTGCAACAGTCTGGCTGGTCGTAATGTTGACCACCGCCGGCATCAGGCGTTTGGCTAGCCGGGAAAAGGATTCCGGCGCCTGCTTCTGGTCAATGACGGACGTGGTGTCAGAGAGGGAGCTGTCTGCCTGGGACTGGCGCTGCGCATGCGCGGGCATGCCGAGAAGCATGATACCTGCAACACCAGCCAGAATGCTCGTCCCGTAGCGCTTCATATTCGCTCTCCGCTTCCGATCACTGACGATCTGTCTCACACAACTATGGCGCTTCGCGGGCAAAGCGCAACGCATCAGAAGAACCGCACTGCAGCGTAAAATATGATGATTCCGAGAATGGCGGACCATACGCCGCCGCTGCGGATTTCGTCGATCGGGAGACGCGATAGCCATTCTCCCATCTTTCGCATCGTGTCCGGCGCGGCAGCATACATGATGCCTTCGATCGCCAGCCAGAGGCCGATGGCGGCAAGGATCGTCTGCCACATCATGGCTTACAACTCCCTGCCGCCGTCAGTTCAGTCTAGCGCACGCGACCGTTGGCGCGGGCCTGGTCGATAAAGTCGTTGCACAGGCCAAGCTGGTCTGGCGCGACAACAATACGGGTGCCTTCGGTGAAAGCCTGTTCACAAGCAATCAGTGCACGCTGAAAACGGAAGAATTCGGGATCACGCTGATAAGCTTCAGCATAAATCTCGTTCCGGCGAGCATCGCCCTCACCGCGAATTTCTTCTGATTGCTGGCGCGCTTCTGCCAAGAGAACCGTACGTTCGCGTTCAGCACGTGCACGAACAAGACGAGCCCTTTCGTCGCCCTCGGCGCGAATTTGCTCCGCCTCCTGGTTACGCGTGGCCTCCATACGACGGAACACGCGTTCGGACACGTCATCAGGAAGGTCTGCGCGGCGAATACGGACATCGATGATCTCAATGCCACGGCCGGAAATATTCGTCGCGAGGCTGTCGCGGATTTCGTCCATCAGCTCCGAACGTTGTCCGGAAATAATGTCTTCCGGCAGACGCGACGCAAGCGCGTTACGAATGGCCGCATCGGTGAAGTTCTCGAGCTGGCTACGCGCCTCACGCTCAGTGCCGAGGCGCTGATAGAACGCAAGCGGATTGCTGATCTGCCAGCGAACAAAGGCATCAACGATGAGCTGCTCCTGGTTCGATGCGAGCGCTTCGATGTCACGCACATCAAGACCGAGGTTGCGACGGTCATAAGTGACCACGTTCTGGATCAGCGGGATCTTGAATTTCAGGCCCGCTTCATCTGTGCCCGGCTCATTGTACGCCTCAACGGCAGCGCCGACCTGCAAGAGAAGGACCTGCTTGCGCTGGTCCACGATAAAGAACGAATTCAGCGCAACGATCACCGCGATGACGACGGCAACAAGGCCGAGAATACCAAACGATCTCATGACTAGTTCCCTCCCGCTCTACGGTTCGTATTGTCGAGCGGCAGGTAAGGGACTGCGCCCGACTGGTTGTCGAGAATGAGCTTGTCGCTGCGGTTCAGAATTCTCTCCATCGTTTCCAGGTACATGCGCTCGCGGGTCACCTGCGGTGCTTGCAGGTACTCGTTGAGAATTTGCGTGAAACGGTTCGCCTGACCGGTCGCGTCAGCAATCACCTGATCGCGATAGGCTTCTGCATCCTGCAGGATCTGCTGGGCTGCACCACGGGCACGCGGGATGATGTCATTCGCATACTTGTTGGCTTCCTGCACAGCGCGTTCAGCGTCCTGACCTGCGTTGACCACGTCAATAAAGGCGGCTCTTACCGGTGCAGGGGCCTGCGCTTCCTGGATCTCAACGTTGAGAACACGCACGCCGGCCCGGTAGTCATCAAGCAGCGTCTGGAGCTGTTCGCGAACCTGTTGCTGCAATTCGTTACGGCCCGTTGTGATGACATCATCGAGGTTGGACTTGCCGACCACTTCGCGCATCACGGATTCAGCGGCTGCTTTCACCAGGTCCTCGCCGTCTTCCACGTTGAGGATGAAGTTTTCCGGGTCTTCTTCGTCATAGTACCAGAATACGCGGAACTGCACGTCGACGATGTTTTCATCGCCTGTGAGCATCAGGCGCTCGTCATTATTCGAGCCGATCTCAGTACGTTGCTGCTTTTCGGACGGCATGATCTCATGCGTCTCGATTGGCGTTGGCAAGTGGACGTGAAGGCCCGGCGGGAAGTTTTTCTGCCATTCACCGAACCGGAAGACTGCGGCGCGTTCGCCTTCGTCCACAACGACAACGCCGGTGAAGAGCCAGGCTACGATGGCTGCAAAACCGAGGACCGCGAAACCCATCGGCCCGAGGCCGGAGCCGCTACCGCCACCACGGCGTCCGCCGCCACCAGATCCGCGTCCGCGACGGAAGCGCTCCTGCATACGGCGCATTTGCTCTTCAAGGTCAGGGCGGTCGCCGCGACCACCGCCGCCTGATCCGCCAGAACCACCAGATCCACCCGGCCGGGACCAGGGCGACTCATTGCCCTTCTTGCCCGAGCCCCACGGGCTACCATTGCCCTTGGACGATCCCTCACCGTCCTTGTTTTCATTCCAGGGCATTGCCCCTCCTTCATGACTGTTCGTCTATGGCCATATAGGCATTGCAAAGATATGTGCACCCCACGCCGTTCGCATCAAGGAGTAACCCGCATGTTTCGTGGCAAGCCGCGACAATCCGACAAGCTCGAAACCGCCATTCGGCGCGCTTTGGGCGATCCGGCCTGGCTGCAAGGGCTCCGTATCAAGGATGATGGCGCAGTTACGCTGATCATTGAAGCCGATCCTGCAAATATGGACGAATCGGAAACCCGGCGCGTCGAAGCGGAGGCCCGCGCGATGAACGTAAAGGGCGTTACCAGCGCGCAGGCCATGCTGACAGCAGAGCGCCAACCAGGTGCGGCCCATACTCATCAGCACGTTCCGGCGGAACCTCCGGCCCGACCGGGCAGCCAACGCATACGAAAAGGCGCGCGCCTGTCAGAAGAAGCCATTTCGCAAGGCCAACCCGGTGAACCGGCTACGGGAAAGATACCGGGCATATCCCGTATCCTCGTCGTGGCCAGCGCAAAAGGCGGTGTCGGCAAGTCGACTGTCGCGACGAACCTTGCTGCGGCGTTCGCCAAGCTTGGCTTGCGTACGGGCCTTCTCGACGCAGATATTTATGGCCCGAGCGCGCCAACCATGCTGGGCACGACCGATGCACAGCCGAAAACCAATGCCGACGGGAAACTCATTCCAGTCGAAGCTCACGGCATTCATTCCCTATCGATCGGCTATCTCTCCGATCCTGATGCGCCGATGATCTGGCGCGGCCCGATTGTTATGTCGGCAATCACCCAGATGCTGAACGATGCAGCCTGGGGCACGCCCGAGAACCCCCTCGACCTTCTGATCATCGACACGCCGCCCGGCACGGGTGATGCCCAGCTAACCATTGCGCAGCGCGTGCCGGTGACGGCCGCCGTCCTGGTGACCACACCGCAGGAAGTCGCCCTCGCAGACGTTCGGCGCGGCGCAGCCATGTTTGCGAAAACCGCTGTGCCCGTGCTCGGTGTCCTCGAAACCATGAGCTGGTTCGAAGACCCGACAGGCGCCCGTCATTACCTCATGGGTGAAGGCGGCGGGCAGAAAATCGCTGATGCGCTCGGCCTGCCGCTTCTCGGCCAGTTGCCAATGCTAAGCGAAATCCGTGAAGGCGGAGACTCAGGCAAGCCGGCCGCAGCCGGCGATGGTTCTGCCGCGAACCTCTTTCACGAAATCGCACGCAGCGTCGCTCTGAATCTCGACAGCCTGCAAACCAAAGCCCCTCCCCGCATCATTTTTGAGGACTGACCGACATGCCGAAGGATGTTCTATACCTGCTGACCCCGGGCGAAGATCCGGCCTATCCAGGCGAGACCTTCTACTGCCCACCCTGCGCGATGGTTGAAGGCGTGCTTGCATCATTCCCGGAGCTTGCAGCAAAGCTGGACGTGCGGCGTGTCGACTGGCCACGTCCGCGCAAAGAGGTCGTCGCGGTTGTCGGCGAGGAAAACCAGTCACTTCCGATGCTGCTCCTGGAGGAAGGCGCGTCTTCGCAATACCAGACCGGCACCCACCGGGGCCGCGCATTCATCAATGACCGCGATGCGATCCTTGCTGCATTGTCCGAACGGCACGGATTTCCCAAGCCGCACCCCTAGGCCTCAAGCATTGAAGTTCAGCTTGAGTCCCGGCTCCGGCCAGCGGCACTTGATGAGCTTCCCGGTGCCCGACAGCGTGACATAAGCATCCATCATATCCTCGCCGCCGAAAGCGATATTGGTGACGAACGGGTCCGGCAATGCAATGTGGCTGTGTTTGCCATCCGGCTGCACGGTCGTGATCCCGCCTTGAAGGATGGTCGCCACGCAGACATTACCCGCCGCAGAAATCGCCAGGCTGTCAAAGTAGCGAAGGTCTGGCATGCCTGCGATGACGCGGCCCTTCGTAAAGGGTGACGCTGGCTTGGCGACGCCGGGCTGTTCCAGATCGAAGCCCCAGACCCGCGCCGTCATCGTATCGGCGAAGTAGACCGTCCCTTCATCGGGCGAGAGGCCGATGCCGTTGGGCGAAATGTGGTTGTAATCCAGCTCCTGGACCTGGTCGGACCCTGCCGCCATAAAATAGACGCCGCCCGTGTCCCGGTGTGTGGAATAGGATTTTCCAAGATCGGTGAAGTAAAGGTTGCCAGCCTTGTCGAAGACGAGATCATTTGGCCCCTTAAGTGGACGGTCTCCACAATGGGTCGCAATGACCTCGACTCTTCCCGTCGACAGATCAATCCGCTCGATCCGCCCGCCGGAATAATCTGCAGGCGCGTGGCCGGGTATCAGCAGGCCATCCCGTTCATGATAGATGAATCCGCCATTATTCGTGCACCAGAGGGCACCGTCCGGTCCAATCGCCAGTCCGTTTGGACCGCCGCCGGGTTCCGCAACCGTTTCCTTTTTGCCGCCTGCCCAGCAACGTGTGATCTTCTTGCTCTCGATTTCGACCACGATGACCGAACCGTCTGACATAACTACGGGGCCTTCGGGAAAGCGTAATCCCTCGGTGAAAACCTCAAACTCCATGACCGCACTCCCTCATTCGCTATTTTAACGCGAGATTGTCGCGGCGAGTGCGCCCGTTCAAGCCGCGCCGTCGGGGAAGGCCGGGGCTAGCGCTTGCGTTTCAGCACGCGCAGCTCGAACGCATGGTCATTCCTGTCGGATTTCTCGAACGTCTCCGAGCGGACTTCCTGAAACTCGCTCTCGTCAAGCTCGGGAAAATAGACGTCGCCCTCCACCTCTGCGTCGACTTCGCTCACATAGAGGATATCAGCCTGTGGCAAGGCACGGCGGTAAAGTGTTTCGCCACCGATGATGAATACTTCATCCCCTCCTTCGCGAGCGGCAATTGCCTTTGCAGAATTGATGGCCGCACTGAGGCTTGAATAGACCCGTGAGCCTTCAGCCGCATACGACCAGTCCCGCGTGAGGACGATGTTCTGCCGCCCGGGAAGCGGGCGCTTCGGCAAACTTTCCCAGGTATTGCGACCCATGATGATGGGTTTGCCTATGGTCGTTTTCTTGAAAAGCGCCAGATCATCGGAAAGCTTCCAGGGCAAACCGCCCTCCCTGCCAATCACACCGTTGCGAGCCCGTGCCACGATGATCGACAAGTTCACCGGTTCACCCATCTGTTTCCCTCCTGCGATTGCACCATCTGCTGCACCGCCTTAACCTTGGTTAAGTCCAGTTGTCTGGCTGCTGCACCAGCGTCCATCCATACCCATCCATAACAGGCGGGCAAACCTTCTCACCATGACGAATATCTGGACCGGTCTGGTCGGCGCAATCACCAACTCCCAGCCTGAACTGCTGTTGCCTGTAGCGGTGGGACTGACTGCGACTTTTGGCATCATCTACGCGCTTAAAGGACGCTTTTGGGCGTTCCTCTATTTCGCGACAATTCCATTCCTGAACTGGTCGTTCGGCATCGTCGACAGCTTCACCATCGTTGAGCGCGGCGGTGCAATTGCGAGCGGGATCGAAATTCATCCGCTTACCGTGGTGACCGGCCTGGTCTTTGTTTTCCGGGACTTCGTTCAACGCACAATGGGCCACAGGGTGCTCGTCGTCATGGCGCTCGCCATAGCGTGGTCCTTCTTCTACGCCTGGCCTGTGATCGCGCTGGCCTCGGGGATTGCCTTTGCCATTTCGGAAATCACCGACTGGCTGATTTTTACCTTCACCCGATACAAGCTATCGACCCGGATCATACTGTCGAGCGCCATCGCCGCGCCTGTCGATACGACCATCTTCTTGTATGGTGCCGACCTCGCCCGGCAGATCCAGCTGGGTGATGAGCCGGGCAATATGCTCCACATTGCGAACTGGATCGTCTTCATCTTTGGCAAGATGAGCGGCGCAGTGCTGATATCGTACTGGATCCGCCAGCGGGAGAATGCTGGCCTTATCGACCCGTACGACGATGACGGCTTCGTGCCGGAAACCGCTTCCGGCTGACGCGGCGACACAGCTTCCGCTCAACAAGCAGCCGCGCCTATCATGTCGGAACACAAACAAGGTTCAGGGAGGACATGATGAAACTCGGATCAGATACACCAGCTGTCGTCACCGGCGGCGCATCCGGCCTCGGCCGTGCGACAGCAGAAGCGCTCGCGGCACAGGGCGTGAAGGTCGCGATTTTTGACATTCAGGAAGACAAGGGCGAGGAAGTCGCCAAGTCCATCGGCGGCATTTTCTGCAACGTCAACATTCTCGATGAAGCCTCTTGCGAGGCCGGCTTCGACAAAGCCCGCGCCGCTCACGGCCAGGAGCGGATAACTGTCCACTGCGCCATGACGTCCGGCCGCGGCAAGACACTCTCCTTCGACAAGGAGACGATGAAATATAAACGCACGCCTACCGAGCAATATGATCGCGGCGCGCAGGGCATTCTCGTTTCGTCCTATCGAATTGCGTCCATGTCGGCGCTCGGCATGGCGAATTCCGAGCCGCTCAACGACGACGGCGAGCGTGGCTCCATTACGTTGACGGCATCGGTTGCCGCTCAGGACGCGCAGATCGGACAGGTGATTTACGGTTCGTGCAAGGCTGGTGTTAACGGCCTCGTTCTGCCTATGGCGCGCGACATGATGGATATTGGCATCCGCGTGAACTCGATCATGCCAGGTATCTTTGCGACGCCGCTCATGCTGGGCGCCCCCGACAAGGTGCTCAACAGTCTGGCAGCGTCAGTCCCGTTCCCGAAACGGCTCGGCAATCCGGATGAATTTGGCTCACTGGCGGTAGAGATCGCCCGCAACACCTATCTCAACGGTCACAACTTCCGTCTTGATGGTGCAATTCGCATGGCGCCTCGCTAGGCGTCAGACGGCGACAGGGGCTTTGATATGCTTGTGGGCCTCATAGCCCACAAGCTCGAAGTCCTCATACTCCCATGAGAACAGATCGGTTTTCTCAGGGTTGAGGATCATCTTCGGCGGCGTGAGTGGCTCACGCGTGAGCTGCAGCTTCGCCTGCTCGACATGATTTGAGTACAGGTGCGCATCGCCGAAAGTGTGGACGAATTCGCCTGGCTTTAGGCCGGTGGCCCGCGCCATCATCATGGTCAGCAAAGCATAGGATGCGATGTTGAACGGTACACCAAGGAAGATGTCGGCAGAACGCTGATACAGCTGGCAGTTCAGGCGCCCTTCAGCAACATGGAACTGGAACAGGCAGTGGCATGGTGGCAGCGCCATCTCGTTCACATCCGCCGGGTTCCAGGCAGAAACGATCAGCCTGCGAGAATTTGGATTGGTACGGATTTCGTTCAGCACCCACTCGATCTGGTCGATCACACGGCCATCCGGCGCGGCCCAAGAGCGCCATTGCTTCCCGTAGACCGGGCCGAGGTCTCCATTCTCGTCGGCCCATTCATCCCAGATCGAGACGCCATTGTCCTTCAGGTACTTGATATTCGTGTCGCCTTTCAGGAACCAGAGCAGCTCGATGATGATCGACCTCAGGTGCAGCTTCTTGGTCGTCAGAAGCGGGAAGGTTTCCGAAAGGTCGAAACGTAGCTGACGGCCGAAGACACCAAACGTGCCGGTGCCCGTGCGGTCACCACGAGCGACACCATTGTCGAGGACGTCCTGAAGGAGGTTGAGATACTGGCGCATGATCCACCGAATTTTGCCGAGTCCCGGCGTCCTGTCCAGCGTTCGGATGAGGCCGGAGGCGCAAATTTGGATAATGACTGGTTAACCGCGGCGGCAAACTTGTTCGTCGCGCCGCAAAGAGACCTAAACCCTGTTCGAGTAAAACATTGGTTGTTCAATAGAAAACGTGGCTTGGAGCCCAACCTCGATGTTCAACCGATCTCACGTCTTGCAGTCACTGCTTATCAACAAGCGCGGCAATGTCGCAATGATTTTTGCTCTGGCGCTTGTGCCGATGTTGCTAGTCGCCGGCTTCGCCATCGACGCACAGCTCGCATTCTCCAAGAAAGACAAGATCCAGCATTCGATCGACTCGGCCGTTCTGGCTGGAGCTCGGATGATGCAGACGACCACGGACGAAGAAGAAGTGAAGGCGCACGCGCGCAACTACTTCGCCGCGATCATGAACAATGAGCACGAGTCACTCACCTGCGACACGATGGACATTGAGCTGACTGGTCCGGAAGAGATCACGGGCACGGTAAGTTGCTATCAGCCAACCACGCTCATGAACCTCGTCGGACGTGACCGCGTGCAGATCAACGCAAGCAGCGTTGCGACCTACGGCACCGGGCGCGTGGACGTCGCGTTCGTTTTTGACGTCTCGGGCTCAATGAACACCTATGGCCGCATCTTTGATCTCAAGGATGCCGCCGAAGATGCTGTCGAAACGCTTTTACCGGAACCTGGCTCACCAAGTGACGGTGACGTCCGCATCGCGATGGTCTCCTATGCCAGCATGATCAATGCAGGCTCGTATTTTGAAGAAGTGACCGGGCTGAAGCGTCGTCGGACATATATCGGTGAAGATCTCTACGAATCCGAAGCTGATGACGACGATGACGATGATGACGACGCCTATCGCAGCTGCGAATGGTACTGCAGCGCAGGCTGGGGGCGCTGGTGCTGGGAATGGGAAGAGCGCTGCCGCTGGGTGACCGCCGAGATCACTGAGGAAGAGAAAACGATCAGCGATACGTGCGTCTACGAACGCGGCGGAGAACACGCCTTCAGCAACAAACAGCCCAAGCAGCTGCGCGACTGGGATCTGCTGGATGAGATCGATTCGGGTGTCTACAACGCCGCTGACGGCAGCGATAATGACGACGCCTTTCTGACGGCCAGCCACTCTGTCTGGAACGATTACAGCGCCAGCAGCCGAGGCGGAAGCTGGAGTAATAAGGGCGTTGGCGGCTGCCCGAGTGTCGGTCCGTTCGCGCTGAGCAGCAATGAAAGCCAGATCAAGAGCTATATTCGCAGCCTCAATGCGACCGGCGGCACGGCGGGCCATCAGGGGATTGCATGGGGATGGTACCTGATCAGCGAAGAGTGGGAAGACGTCTTCACCGGTGATGCGAAGCCGCTGAGCCAGACTGAGCCCGACGTCACCAAAGCCATGATCATCATGACGGACGGCGAGTTCAACCAGCAATTCTTCGGCTCGCAAGGCAACTCGTTCGATCAGGCTAAAGATCTGTGCGACGCGATCAAAGAAGACGACGTTGTGGTCTACACAGTGGCATTCCAGGCCCCGCAAGCAGGCAAGGACATCCTCTCCTACTGCGCATCCGGTCCGGAGTTCTTCTTCAACGCCACGAACGGGCAGGAACTGGTCGAAAGCTACAATTCGATCGCAGCCTCCATCTCGGATCTTCGCATCTCGTTCTAATCACAAAATCAACATGGAGAAGGCCGGGCAGGGTTAATCTTACCCTTCCCGGCCTCTTTCAATTCACCCAGCAGGTTCAACGCTGTAGCAACAGGACCTCGGCGAAAATACCCTGTCTCGAATGAGACCTGAGGGGGTTCTCAATGTCTGCCACGATCAGGACCGGACAGCGTGCGCGCGACTTATCCCGCCTGACCTCGCAAGCGCGTCGTCGGCTTGAGAGCCTCGCCTCCATCCAGCGCGGACAGGTCGCCGTCCTTCTCGCGCTTTCAGTGCTACCTATCGCCCTCATCACCGGTTTCGCGATCGATTTCCAGCTGCTGACGACGAAGAAGAACAAAGCGCAATACAACCTCGACTCTGCGGTCATCGCCGGCACGCGCGCGCTGCGCGAAGGCACAACGCACACCGAGGTCAAATCGCTTGTCCGCAACTATTTCGACTCAGCGATCAGCAACACCGATACGTTCATCGACTGCGAGTCCCCCACGGTCATAATCGACGCAACGGACGTGACTGGATCGACCAGTTGCTCAATGAAAACGACGCTTTCCGCGATCGGTGGGGTTGAGGAGATGAGCTTCAACATCTCCACGGCGACCACATACGGCATCGGAAAGGTTGACGTCGCTTTCGTATTCGACGTCTCGGGCTCCATGGGAGGCTCACGGATCGCGGATTTGAAGGATGCAGCCTATGACGCCGTTGATACGCTCTTACCGGATAACCCACCGCTTGGGCAGGAAGACGATATCCGGATTTCCATGGTGGCCTATAATGGCGCCTTCAACGCTGGAAGCTACTTCGAAACCGTGACTGGCGAATCCCCGAACCAGACATACTGGTACAAGTACAATGGTCGCTGGTATTCCTATGAATACACCACGACTTGCGTGTTCGAACGCGCGGGCAGCGAAGCATTCACCGACGCGCCGCCCGGCCCCGGTCAGTATGTGATGCCGGCAGGCGTCTACGAGCGCAATGATTGTAGCAATATCAGGCCGCTCGAACTGACCAGCGACGAAGAGCCGCTCAATGATTACATCGACGATCTCTACGCGGGCGGAAATACGGCTGGGCACCTGGGCGTTGCCTGGGGCTGGTACATGATCTCTCCTAACTGGACGAGCGTGCTGCCTGCCAAATCTGCGCCGCTTGCATACGATGAACCGGATTCCGCCAAGGCGCTGGTCCTGATGACCGACGGTTCTTTCAACACCGTCGGCGATTACGACAATGGCTCTTCAAGCTATCAGGCGAAAAAGCTGTGCGATGAGATCAAGGAAGAAGACATCGTCATCTACTCCGTCGCGTTCCAGGCCCCGTCGGGCGGCCGTGAAGTGCTGAGCTATTGCGCGAGCGGCGCGGACAAATTCTTCACGCCCGATGACGGCGAAGAACTTCAGGATGCCTATCAGTCTATCGCGACATCCATCTCCGATCTGCGACTGACACGATAACCCCCCTTTATGGCGGGCGCGCTTGCGCCTATATCTATCGTGTTCCTTCGGGAACTATGGCGATAAACGCACGTGTAATAAGCGGTTCGGACCCGGGGGCGGTACCCGGCGGCTCCACCAATCTTTCCTCCGGTCATTGGGCGGACAGGTATGGGGCCGAAACAGGATCGACGGACGTGTAAAGACGATGCTTTCGCCCGGCCGAGCTCCGTTAGAAGCTCATTTCAACATAGTTGCCAATGACAACTTTGCTGAAGGTGAACTGATGGCCGCGTAAGCGGTCGGTAGGTAAACCGAACTTTTAACTCCTGGGGCATCAGCGCCTCAGGCGGGGCCCGGAGGCGCCTGGCAACAGAAGCCTCCACCTTCTCTCCACAAAAATCTGACTTGTGCCTCCTCCCGGAACGGCTGGGGCGAGACAGCGTTCTCCAGTCGAGAAAAGGAGAAACAGCATGTCATCGTTTGCGATTTACGCCATCGGTTTTGTAATCCTGATCGGAGGCCTCGCTTGGGGTGCATTCGCACTCGGCGTCCCGGGCCAATGGGTCGCCATTGGCGCCGTAGTCCTTGCGGGCATTGGCATTATTTCCGGTGTGACGTCGACGCGTCGCCGGGACAAAACAGAAGCTTCCGTCGAAGAAGGCTAGGCGTCCTGCCCCCCTTAAGGTAGTATTCCTGACGATGCCCAGGGGACGGGGCAGCGGACAATCCATCCGTAAACGCAGTGGCGCGAGAGAAACTCGTCGCAGTCGCTTCATGAAAGAAGCGTGTTGTGTAGCAGCGATCACGGATTAAAAGGTGTCTCGTGAAAGGGAATGGGCTGAATGACAGACTACATTGGCTACGAAGCTTTGACCCAGGCAGCCATGCGCGGCGTCGTCCGCGAGGCTCTGCGCGAAACTGCGCGCAACAAGGCTGCGCCGGGCGAACACCATTTTTATATTACCTTCCGCACCAAGGCGCCCGGCGTGAAAATGGCTGAGCACCTTGTTGAGCGGTTTCCCGATGAGATGACCATCGTCATCCAGCATCAGTTCTGGGACCTCGAAATTTTCGACGGTCACTTCGAGGTAATTCTCAAATTCAACGGCGTGCCTCAGCACCTGTCGATCCCATTTGCCGCGATGACGCGGTTCGTGGATCCGTCCGTCAACTTCGGGCTCTCATTCGAGCGTGGGGACAAGGCGACGGGCCAGGACGTGGTGGCACCTGCTGCAGCGGCTGAAGAGCCTGAAATCGAGACGGCAAAGCGTGCGTCAGGTGACCAAGGCGCTGGTACAGTCGTGAATATTGATGCGTTTCGTCGGAAATAGTCTTGGCCGATAGCGACACTGAAAAACCGCGTCTGAGCGACGCCGACATGCTGGCGCGCTTTCAGAACTCCAAGAAGCGCCCCGCCTGTTCGGACACACTCGGCATGCACCTTGCCGAAGTCCATCAGGATGAGATGCGCATCGTCGTTGATTTCGTCGCCGATGAAAGCTTCGCTAATCCGACAGGCGCGATTCAAGGCGGCTTTGTTGCCGCGATGCTGGATGAAGCAATTTCAACCAACATCATCATCGCTTCAAACGTCACGATGACGGCCCCAACGCTCGAGATGAAGGTGTCATATCTCGCACCGCTCTTCGTCGGACCCGCAAAGGTCGAGGCCAAGATCCTGAAATTTGGCAAGACGGTCTGCTTCTCTGAAGCACGCTGCCTTGCGCCCGACGGGAAAGTGGTGGCGACTGCGACAGCCACTGCAGCGCCCAAGCCGTTCAAGCGCTTCTGAGCCCACCGGGCCAATCCCTCTACAATTTCACTTGAATAATCGCAGGTTGCGAGCATTACTCCGCATTGCGCGACGCCAGCGTGGGCAAAACCCTGTTCCCTTCCGGGCGGCGACCCGGTCCTTCAGGAGCCCCTCCGGCCATGATGCTGGTGCCCTGCTACCTCGCCGCTTCCGAAATTGAAGGTCTTGGCGTTTTCTCTCGCGAACCCGTCAAACGCGGCCAACTGATCTGGCGCTTCGACCCGCGTATCGATCGCATGATATCGCTGGACAGCTTCTCCGATGCAGATGAGCGTCTATCCGACTTCCTCAAGCGCTACACTTACATCCCGCCCTATGATCGCAACGTCTGCATTCTGGACGGGGATGAAGGCCGCTACATGAACCATAGCGAGACGCCGAACACTGATTTCACGTCGATTGATGCGGGGTATGCGCTCCGCGATATTGAAGCAGGCGTCGAGCTGACTTGCGATTATCGCGAGTTCGACACAACGGCGCACGTCATGCTGGCCTCAATCAGCCCTCTTGGCCGTCAGCTTGCAGCAGACTTCACGGCCCCGATTCATACTAATGGTGCCGCGAAACGCGTACGCTCACAGCTTTCCTGACGTGCGATCATGGACTGATCTTCTAAGTGGTCAGTCCATCTCTTCCACACGCATATAGATGCCTTCACGATCGCCGACCCGGCGCTCGACAAGAAGGCGCGCCACCTGATGATCGTCGGCGAACGCATTGCCGGTCACGCTGTCGAGCAGCGCCTTGGCCAGATTGTCGAGGTCCATCCACGGCGGATCACCGGTGTACTCCATAACGATGTGGACGGCGTAATCCCCATAACCCGGGCGCAATGGCGTGAAGTCCTTTCGGAAGAACTCCTTCAGAAGCGGCTTGTAGTATTTCGCCTGTGTCGTCAGGCCGAAACAACGCACTTCGAGCGCGCCATCCTCGGTAATGCGCGCGCGGACTTTTCCATTCTTGATCCAGCCGTCCAATCTTTCAGGCCTTGTCAGTCAGGTTGCGTTCGCGGATGCGCTGATCAACAGCCTGTTTGGACTGCCGCAGGCTAAGCCCCGTCGCGGCACGATAAAGACCGATCGCTTCGATCTTCTTGCGAGCATCGATGGCGGCATCAATTTTCATACGCTGGTTTGCGGTCAGTCCGGCGGAAGCTTTTTCGATTTCCGCCTTCTGTTGTGGGGTATCAACATCCGCCGCACGGTTGGTCTTGCCGATGAGGTAAGCGAGGATGCTCACGATGATCAGCGTCACCATGACGGGGGTCTGGAAAATCTGGTCGAAATAAGCGTCCATGCCAGGACTTTAACCTACGCATTCGTGCGCAGGAACAGAGAAAGCCAAATCAGAGCCCTGTTTCCGGCCAGCCGCCAAGCTCCTGCCGAACCAGGGCTTCGAGCAGGTCGATCGCCCTGTCGCTGTCATTAAGGCATGGAACCACCGAAAATTTCTCGCCACCCGCTTCCATGAACTGATCGCGTCCTTCCATGGCGATCTCCTCAAGCGTCTCAAGGCAATCGGAAATGAAGGCCGGAGAAACAACAACAAGATTTTTCACGCCCTCTTCCGGCAAGGATTCAAGCGTCTTGTCTGTATAGGGTTGCAGCCACTGGGTGGGTCCGAACCGGCTCTGGAATGTAGTCATCGCAAACCCTTTCTCCCAGCCCAGTTGTTCTGCAACCATCCGCGTCGTCTTGTGACAATGGCAATGATACGGATCTCCCTTGTCGAAGTACGACTTGGGGATGCCGTGATAGCTCATCAGCACCCGGTGTGGCTTGAAGTCGAGACCTGCCAGGTGGTCACGGATCGAACCGGCCAGCGCTTCGATATAGGCGGGGTGATCGTGAAACGGGGATGCTGTCCGCACCGCGGGTTGCCACCGCAGATTCTTCAGCGCATCAAATGTCCGGTCGTGCACACTCGCGGTCGTGGTCGCAGAATACTGTGGATACAGGGCGAGGATAGCGATCCGCGTGCATCCTCGCTGGACGAGAGCGTCTATCTTGGAGGCGATCGACGGATTTCCGTAATTCATCGCAAAATCAACGATCAGCTGTCCGCTGCCGATGCGCTCTGCGAGCTTTTCTGCCTGGCGTTTCGTGTAGACGAGAAGCGGTGAGCCCTCGTCCATCCAGACTTTCTTGTAAGCCGCACTGGATTTCGACGGCCGGAAAGTGAGGATCGGTCCCTGCAGGATCGGCTGCCAGATCAACGGGTTAAGCTCAATGACCCGCCGGTCGGATAGAAACTCGGAAAGATAACGTCGCATCGACCAGTAGTCGGTCCCATCAGGCGTACCGAGATTGACAAGCAGCACGCCCGTCTTGCCCTGCGCCACTGGTGGGTGCCCGTCCGGCGCAAAAGCCGGCACGCTTGCCCCGCGTGAAGAACTGAC
>JAYZBJ010000092.1:0-6498 GCA_036338795.1 Pseudomonadota bacterium
TAACGCTGACAGCCCGGCTTTGAGGCATAATCGCCTCTTGATTCTCACGAGCATTCGTGACGCCTTGCACCGCGTTGCCGATTTCTCGAAGCTGGCGGCATAATTTACCCGAAGGAGGCTGACGAATGCTTTTCGTGCTGCTTCTTGTCGCCCTTCTGGGGCTTTGGATCTGGAGCCTGATGAACATGCCGTCGAAACAGGCGCGTGCGATTTTTGAAGCCCACGGTGAGACGCCTGAAAGCGTCAGCGACCGTGACCGCGCCTATGTCCTCGACCTGCACCGAAAATTCGGCACCGAAGCCTTCTCCATCAAATCCATCCAGCATCGCCCGCTGGACCCTGAAATTGCAGGGCAGTTTGGCGTAAAACCTGCAAGACTGGACGATGTAACGGAATTGGGGATCCGGCTTCCGAAACTGAAATTACTGGTGTCCTTTGAACCGGGGCGATTTCGCCTTACAGAGGACGCTGCTCGCATGGCGGAACGCCTTGAACGAACAAATATGAGTCTGGAGAACGCATAAGATGGCTGACACGGCGGAGACACTCACAAAAGAACAGTGGGTCTATTCCTTCGGTGGCGGTACGGCCGACGGCAATACCACCATGAAGAACCTGCTCGGCGGCAAGGGTGCGAACCTCGCCGAGATGGCGCGCCTCGGCCTTCCGGTGCCGCCCGGTTTCACGATCACCACGGCTGTCTGCACCGCCTATTACGATAATGGCGAGACCTATCCGACCGGTCTTGAAAAGCAGGTCGACGACGCGCTGGCGGCTGTCGAACAGGAGACTGGCAAGGTCTTCGGTGATCCAGACAATCCGCTTCTGGTGTCAGTCCGCTCCGGCGCCCGCGCATCCATGCCTGGCATGATGGATACTGTCCTCAACCTCGGCCTGTCGGAAGTCACCGTGAAGGGCCTTGCGGCCAAGGCCGGTGAGCGTTTCGCCTACGACTCCTATCGCCGCTTCATCCAGATGTACTGTAACGTCGTGCTCGGCCTGAAGCATGACACGTTCGAGCACATCCTCGACGACTATAAGGAACGTCAGGACTACCAGCTCGACACGGAGATGTCGGCTGAGGACTGGAAAGAGATCATCGTCCAGTACAAGGCTGCCGTCGAGAAACAGCTCGGCAAGCCTTTCCCGGACGATCCGCGTGAGCAGCTCTGGGGCGCGATCGGCGCCGTGTTCGGCTCGTGGATGAATGACCGCGCCATCCTGTACCGCAAGCTGAACGATATTCCGGCGGCCTGGGGCACGGCGGTGAACGTCCAGTCCATGGTGTTCGGCAATATGGGCGACACCTCGGCAACCGGCGTCGCGTTCACGCGTGACCCGTCGACCGGCGAGAAGACGTTCTACGGCGAATTCCTGATCAATGCGCAGGGCGAGGATGTCGTTGCCGGTATTCGCACGCCAGCGCCGATCTCCCGCTCACGCGCTGAAGCTGTCGGTTCGGACGAGCCGCCGCTCGAAGATGCGATGCCGGCTGTCTACAAGGAGCTGGTCGCTGTCGCTGACAAGCTTGAGAGCCACTACCGCGACATGCAGGACATCGAGTTCACGGTCGAGGACAACAAGCTCTACATGCTGCAGACGCGCAGCGGTAAGCGGACCGCTGCCGCGGCGCTGAAGATCGCTGTCGACATGGCGCAAGAGGGGCTCATCAACGAGGAAGAGGCTGTCCTGCGCCTGATGCCGGGCCAGCTGGACCAGCTGCTCCACCCGACCATCGCGCCGGATGCGACACGCGACCTGATCGTCAAAGGCCTTCCGGCCAGCCCGGGCGCCGCAGTTGGCAAGGTCGTCTTCGATTCCGACGAAGCTGCGCAGCTCGCCGAGAAGGGGGAAGACGTCATCCTGATGCGCGTCGAAACCTCACCTGAAGACATTCACGGCATGCACGCGGCCCGCGCCATCGTGACATCGCGCGGTGGCATGACCTCACACGCCGCTGTTGTGGCGCGCGGCATGGGTCGCCCATGCGTCTGCGGTGCAGGTTCGCTACAGATCGACCCGGCAGCCGGCACGTTCCGCGCAGGCGGTCGTGAGTTCAAGAAGGGCGATGTCGTCACGATCGACGGTGCAGAGGGCGAAGTGCTTCTCGGCTCGGTCGAGATGGTCAAGCCAGACCTTTCCGGCGACTTCGGCAAGCTCATGGAATGGGCAGACCGGGCACGCAAGCTCAAGGTTCGCACTAATGCCGAGACGCCGCACGATGTCGACACGGCCAAGAATTTCGGTGCCGAAGGCATCGGCCTCTGCCGTACCGAGCACATGTTCTTCGAAGCAGACCGTATCCCGGTCGTTCGGTCGATGATCCTGGCAGGAGACAAGGCAGGTCGTGAGGCGGCGCTCGCCAAGCTGCTGCCGATGCAGCGCGGTGATTTCGTCGAGATCTTCCGCATCATGGAAGACCGTCCCTGCACCATCCGCCTGCTCGATCCGCCGCTGCACGAATTCCTGCCGCACTCGGAAGACGAGATGGCGGAAGTCGCCGCGTCTGCTGGCGTCAGCGTAGATGTGCTGAAGCGCCAGGCCGGTGAACTGCATGAAAGCAACCCGATGCTCGGCCACCGCGGCTGCCGCCTCGGTATCACCTATCCTGAAATCTACGAGATGCAGGCGCGTGCCATCTTCGAAGCGGCCGTCCAGGTCGCCAAGGACACTGGTTACAGCCCGATCCCGGAAGTCATGATCCCGCTGGTCGCGACACGCAAGGAGCTCGACATCCTGAAGGATCGCGTCGACGCCATGGCGCAGGCCGTCTTCAAGGAAACCGGCACCACGCTGGAATACATGGTCGGCACGATGATCGAGCTGCCGCGCGCGGCGCTGCAGGCCGGTGTCATCGCTGAAACGGCTGCGTTCTTCTCGTTCGGCACGAATGACCTGACGCAGACAACGCTGGGCATCTCCCGCGACGACGCTGCGCGCTTCCTCAAAGCCTATGAGGAGCAGGGCATCTACGAAAAGGACCCGTTTGTCACGCTGGATCAGACCGGTGTTGGTGAGCTGGTGAAGATCGCCGCCGAACGCGGCCGTGCAACCCAGCCGAACATCAAGCTCGGCATCTGTGGTGAGCATGGCGGTGATCCGGCATCGGTCATCTTCTGTCACAAGCTGGGACTGGATTACGTTTCCTGCTCTCCTTACCGGGTGCCGATTGCACGGCTTGCTGCAGCGCACGCAGCCCTCGCCAAGGAAGAGAACTGATCACGTTTAGCTAGCGCGGGGCGACGATGTCGTCCCGCGTTGACGTGACTTTGGAACTGTTGCGATCAGGCAACAGTGCATTTTGTTGTCGAAACGGTCTGTGCCGTTTTTTAACAGGCTCGAAGCCTGAATCTGCTACATTTTTTGAAAACGAGGATTTGTGCGCTGCACAAGTTCCATCGGGATCGGGCTCGGGACTGACAGAAATGTAAGTCTTCACAGGCCGCTTTTCATTGCTATGTGGAGGTCTTGTTCACTATCCAATCTGATCCAAGCCGGGGCTTGAACAGTGGATGAACGGGGCTAACTGGCCCGGTTCATGCTTGCTGTGAAAAGAACACTGGTGGAAATTAAGGGGCAGGTGATGTCACTGAAGAAGACCACACAGGGGTCGCGCATGTTCGCGGACCGCTCCCTCCGTGCGAGAATCGCGCGGTGGTGGCTCGCAAAGCCGAGTGAGGAGCAACGCGCTGTTGTTGCCCGCGCCGGACTTGCATCCGTGTGCGCATTTGGCCTGGTTGTCGCCCTTCCGGCGATCTCCTCGCTAAACCTCCAGAAACAGGCTGAAGCCGAAGCGCGTGCACAGACCCAGCGCTTCGCGGAAATTCAGGACGCCGGTGAGGCCGTCCGCGCCGATCCGAAGGCGCCCAGCCTCATGACGCACGAGTGGATCCGCAACGTCGAGTATTCGCTCGAGCGTGATCCCGAGAGCGCCCTCAGCCGCTATGCCGGCCTTGAGCGGGACGCCGCCGTGCTTGCGGGCATGAAAAGCTTCGACCCGGTCCACCTCGCACGTGCCGAGGATATGAGCCGCCAGATGAAATGTCTCGCCGAGGCCGTCTATTACGAGGCCCGTAGCGAATCCACGTCAGGCCAGCTGGCTGTGGCCGAAGTCATCATGAACCGCGTTCGCGATCACCGCTATCCGAACACGGCATGTGATGTTGTCTACCAAGGTGCAACGCGCACCACCGGCTGTCAGTTCACTTTTACCTGTGATGGCGCGCTCGACCGCTCCCCGCGCGGCTGGCGCTGGGACAAGGCAAAGTCGATCGCCGCTCATGTCATGCTTGAGCTGCAGGAGACCCGCACGAATGGCGCGACGCACTATCACGCGACCTATGTGAACCCGGTCTGGAATTCTGGCCTCATCAAGACTTCCCATATCGGTACGCACATCTTCTACCGTTTCCCGCGTGGGGCCGAATGGGCCAGCGCCAAGGCTGCCCAGCGGGCGCGCCTTCAGCAGCGCGAGACAGTCAGCGTTGGCGGTGGTGGCAGCAATGGTAACTCGACCATCGTGACCATCGACACGCCGGAGTCGACCGACGACCTGAACGCCCGCTCGCTGAGCGTGCTCAGCCCGGCGCCTTGAGGGTGAGGGGCTGAATGTCTGACGGCCGCCTCTTCGAGGACGTCGATACATACATCAACAGCCTGTTCGCGGGCGAAGACGCTGTGCTGAGCCGCGCCGTCGCCCGTGCGACAAAGGCCGGACTGCCGGAGATCCAGCTGTCACCCGGCCAGGGCAAGCTCGTTTACCTGCTGGCCAAGTTGATCGGCGCAAAACGGATCCTCGAAGTCGGGACGCTTGCTGGCTATTCGACGGTCTGGCTTGGCCGAGCCTTGCCGGATGATGGCGAGCTGATTTCCATCGAACTCGACCCCGGTCACGTTGCGATTGCACGAGAGACGCTGGCAGATGCCGGACTGCAGAAGACCTGTCAGGTGATCGAAGGGCGCGGGCTAGATGTCATGAGCACGCTGACCCCCGATTTCGACATGGTCTTTCTCGACGCCAACAAGGACGGTTATCCCGCCTATCTGAAACAGGCCATCCGCCTGACGCGGGCGGGCGGTCTCATCGTGGCGGACAATGTCGTGCGCGAGGGCGCAGTGCTCGAGCCGGCGAAGGTCGATCCGAATGCCATCGGCGCAGCCGCTTTCAACCAGGCGCTCGCCAGCCATCCGCAGCTGGAGGCGATCGTGCTCCAGCAGGTCGGCATCAAGGGCCATGACGGCCTGGCTATCGCCCGCGTCAAAGACTAGCCAGCGCGCGCCTTCGGCAGGGCAGGGCCTATTCCCGAGGCCCCAGATTCTTGATCAGCGTCTTTTTCAAGCGGTTCGGCATGAAGCGGGCCGCGAAGCGTGTGCGCTCTGCCATCTTGCCGGCCATGTAATGGGTTTCCTTGCCGTGCGCCGCTTCCCACGCTTTTTCGGCAGCAAGCTCGACGGGATAAACGTCCTGGCCGGACTGCTTGATCATGTCCGACATCTTTTCATTGGCGCCCTCTGCCTTGCCCATGTCGAGAATTGGTGTGTCGATGAACCAGGGCATGAGTGAAGTGACGCGGATGTCGATATTGGAGAACTCCACATCAAGCGACTCGGTCAGGCCGCGCACAGCGAACTTGGTTGCCGAGTAGACCGCCAGCTTCGGTGCGCCGAAGACGCCAGCCGTCGAGGCCGTGTTCACGATCCGCGCGCCCCGTGTTTCCCGCAATAGCGGCAGGGCGGCCTGAACGCCGTTGATCACGCCTTTCACATTGACGTCGACCACCCAGTCATTGTCATCGCCGGACATTTCCTCGAACCAGCCATGGCGGCCAACGCCAGCATTGTTGAAGAGAACATTCATCCGGCCATCGGTCGCTTCGCCGAACGTCTTGATGGCGCCATTCCAGTCATCGCGCGAGCGCACGTCGAGCTTGGCGGAGATGCAGTTGTCGTCGCCGATTTCCTGCGCGATCTCCGCGAGGCCGGTTTCGTTCACGTCGTAGAGACCGACGAACCAGCTGCGGTCCGCGAAGAGTTTCGCTGTTGCCCTGCCGATGCCTGATGCGGCGCCCGTGACGAAGATGCTCTTGCGTCCGTTGGCTTTTCCCATGTTCCTGCTCCTCCCATTTGCTGCTGTCCTGTCTGGCGCAGCTTGTATGGGAACAGGTTCAGGGCAGGTCGAGACCTACGTCAAGATTTGACGCAGAGTGAGTCAGGGCGCCAACAGAGATATAATCGACGCCTGTTTCTGCAATTCCGGCGACAGTTTCGAGGTTTACCCCGCCTGATGCTTCAGCCTTGCAGGCCCCGTCGATCATGCCGACGGCCTTTCGGAGCGTTTCATTGTCCATATTGTCGAGAAGGACCGCATGCGGTTTCAGCGGCAGCGCCTCCTCCAGCTGGGCGAGCGTGTCGACCTCGATCTCGATCATCCTCAGGTGGCCGGCATAGGCGTGCGCGCGCTTCAGCGCCTCTGCCACAGATCCGCAGGCCGCGATATGA
>JAYZBJ010000093.1:0-6106 GCA_036338795.1 Pseudomonadota bacterium
GGGTGACACGAGGATTTCACACCCGCGACAAGCTAACAGTCCCTAGGACTTGCCCAGCTCGATCAGGCCGCGCCGTTTCAAGCCCATCAGCGATGTTAGGAACTCACGCTGGATCGTCTCAGCCTCCTCCGGGGAGGTCGGCTTCACATCGCCCAGCTGGTCACGGTAGGTGTCCGCCAGACGCGATGAGATATTCCCGAGCAGATACTCCTGCACCGACGCGCTATCGCCCTTCAGTGTTGCCAGAAGCTTCACCATCGTCTGTTCGTCGAGTTCCCGGAAGACGACCGACACCGCGTTGCGCGGGAGAATGTCGGCAAGGCTCTCAATCGTGAACATCTGGCGCTCGATACTCTCAAGCTTGCCTTCATACTGACTCTTGAGGAAAGCCATCATCCGTTCGCGACGATCGGCAGGCACAAGGCTCAGAAGCTCGCCAACCGCTTCAAGGTGGCTGTCATCCGCGTCTGCCCCAGCTTCCTGCGGATTGTTCAGAAATTCGATACTCACCATTCGGGAAACGACAGAGTCCACTTCTGCGTCAACCTGATCTGTTTCGACCAGCGAACCAATCGTGGGATCAAGTTTTTCGTCTTCAAGGTGCGCGACGATCTCTGACGCGACTGAAACATCCAGGTTGCGAAGAATGATCGCAATGATGTTGGACGTCAGGCCATTCAGGTATTCGGCAGTTTTCTTCGGATCTTCCTTTTCCAGACGCGACCAGGTGTCGTCTCTGGAATCGTCGACCACAGGCGCCGCCACGGCGTCGCCGAAGATGCTCCCGAAGCGGTTATCGTCAAGCAGACCCGCAATGATTTCACGCGCCTTAACCGGACCACCACGGAACGAGCCGTTCTGTTGATGCAGATGCTGAAGAAAGTCGATGACGATCTCCGCCAGTTCTTCGCGGTCCAGATACTGTATGCGACGCAGTTCGGCCGAGACTTGCTCCATGGCGCGATCATCAAGCTTGTCGACGATCGGCTTTGCAGCCGCCTCCCCCATCATCGCAATCACCACAGCAGCACGCTGTGCACGGCTTATCGACCCGATACGGGATTCACTCCCACCGGTGGGAATCGTCGCGAGGCCGCCTCGGCCATTCGCTCCCTGCGGTTTCACGGGCGTGTTCATCCAATATACCCTCTCAACAGCGCCTCGGTGATCTTCAGCCAGCCATCAGCAAGGACGAAGAAACCGACCTTGAACGGCAGCGACACCACAGTTGGCGGAACCATCATCATGCCCACGGCCATCAGCACAGAAGCCACAACAAGATCAATCACGAGGAAGGGTAAAAAGATCACGAAGCCAATCTGAAAAGCGTGCTTGATTTCGGACAGCATGAACGCCGTCGAAAGCAAGGCGAATGACGGCTCCTCGCCTTCAGCGATCGGGCGCTCCAGCGCTTCGCTTAGCACGGGGATCGCCTCAGGGTCGGTCCGCGCTGTCATGAAGACTCGAAACGGCTCGGTGGTCGCCGTCCATGCCTGTTCTTCAGCCAGTTGGCCCTCTGTGTAGGGCTGGATGCCGTTGGCCCACGCTTCGGCGAAGGTGGGTTCCATGATGAAGAAGGTGAGGAACATGGCCAGCGCCATGAGCATCATGTTCGGAGGTGCCTGCTGCACACCCAGCGCCTGCCGGATGAAGGAAAAAACAATAATCAGAAAAGGAAGGCAGGTCACCATCATGGCAAGGCCGGGCACGAGGCTCAGCAACGTCACCATGACAAATAGAATGATGACCGTACCGCTCAGGCCGCCCTCGCCGCCAGCGTTGAGCAACCCGCCTAGCGGAGCGGTTCCGGCCGCGTCCTGGGCCGACGCCCCGAACGCAAAAAGTCCTGCAAGGAGCAGGACGGTCAGGGCAGTGCGATATGCGGTCGCTGCCCTAGCCATTTCCCTCCTCGCCTTCTTCGACGATTTCGGTGATTTTCACGCCGAGGCCGCCCTCTTCTATCTCGATCAATTCACCGCGCGCGATGAGCTTGTCATCGACGGAGAGGCTGACCGGATCCTCGATCTTTGACGACAGCGCGACGACAGACTCCGGGCCGAGTTCGAGGATCTCATTCACACTCATCCGCTTCTGGCCGATCGAAACCGTGACAGTTACCGGTACGTTGAAAATAGACCGGCGGAACTTGTTCGCGGCGGAACTGTCCCGGCGCTCAACGCCTTCGGGATTTGACTCCGCTTTCTCCGGATTGGCCATAAGATTTCCCCTTCTTGGTCCTGGGTCAGGCCGCCTTCAGCTGTGCGAGACAGGCTTCAAGGAGGCTGGAAAAATCAAAGTCGACGCCGCCCTCGCTCCACGAGACGGTCGCACGATTCGCGCTTTGCGCGTCATCTTCGATCACCGTACAGCGCTCAGCGAGATGCGGCTGTTGCGCCACCATCGCCTTCAGGCGCCCGGCAAGATCTGCATCTGCCCGCAGTTCAATCATCGGCGCGGTGTCGGGGACGAGTTCCGGCAAGTGACGGCCAATTTCCTCGGCGAGAAATTCTTTTCCGAGTACTGGAAACAGTTTCTCCGCTATGGCCGACAGCTGCCCTTGCATTCTCTGTGTGGCTTCGACATCGACCTGCGACACCACTGCTGAGAGAGACGCAATCATCTGGTCAAGCCGGGCCAGTTTCTCATTGAACGTGATCGCTTCAGTGTCCACTTCGGGCACTTCTTCAGCGTCGGCTACAGTCTCAACATCTGAAACGGGCACTGTGTATTCATCAGCGCCGCGATCAAACCGAGGAAGGTTGGAGAAGAAGTTCTCACTCATTTACCGCAACCTTGCGCTCTTCATCGAGCCAGGACTGTAGCAACGCGGCCGTCTCGTCCTGCCGTTCACGCGTATAATCCTTCAGGAATTCAAACGGATCAGAAGGTGCCTCCACCTGACCGGACTCGTTGGCGATCAGCTGTGGTGAATTGAGCTCTGAGGCCTGCTCTGACGCCGGTGGTTGGCGGAAAAGCGGCCGGATCACGCCGAAGGCCAGAACCAGGATCATCAGGGCCAGAAGACCTGCCTGAGCCGCTGGCCAAGAGTAACGCTCCATCAGCGTTTCAACCATGCTCGGTGCGGTCACCATTTCCGGGGTCTCGATCACCTGGAACGGCATGAGTTCAACTGTGAGCGAGTCGCCCCGTTGCGTATCCAGTCCAGCACCTGAAAGTATGAGTTGCTCGAAATCGTCAACGACCTGCTGCGAAAGCGCGACTGAGTTTGGCGAGGATTCATCGATATTCAGCGCTTGCTGATTCAGCAGGACCGCCACCGAAATCCGCTCGACCTTTCCGGGGAGCATTTCGATTTCCGTACGCTTCTCATTCATCTCGTAGCTGACGCTTTCGGTGCTGTTGCGCAGCTCGCTCGACCGTCCTCCGCCATTGGTGGCTTGAGGCAGATTGCTCGCCACGGTGACCCCGCCGCCACCATTTGCGCCATTCGTCTCGCTGACATCATTACTTGTCCGGTTCCGAATGACGCGCGACTGCGGGTCGTAGGTTACCTCGGAGACGCGCTGGCGCTCGCGGCTGACATCGACAGAAACCGACACGCGGGCATTTCCAGCACCGACGCGCGCCTCAAGAAGTCGCATGATTTTCTGCTCAAGCGCGTTGGACTGCGTATCTGCCAGGATGGACGGCTGTTCAGCCTTGGAGACATTTGGACCGGCAATCATGCCTTTCTGCGGATCGATCACCGCAACATCCGAGGGGCTCAGCCCGGACACGGCGAGCGCGACCATGTACTGGATCGCTTCGGCCTGTTGCCCACTAATGTTGCCGGATGTCTGAAGCGTCACGGACGCCGTCTGCGGTGGACCCGAGCGCGCAAATCCTGATCGCAGACTCGCACCAATGTGCACACGGGCAGACTGAACGCCCGGTATGGACAGGATCGTGCGCGTCAGTTCGCCTTCTTTCGCACGCCAGTAATTGGCATTGTACATCTCTGAAGTTGTAGAGAATCCATTAACATCATCGAGCAGCTCATAACCGCGCACCGATTGCTGCGGCAGGCCGTCGCGCGCAAGGGCATACCGCACGCCATCGCGTTGGCTTTGAGCAATAAAGATCGCTTCGCCGCGGATCTCATACTGGACGCCGCGCTTCTCAAGCTCCTCGATGACTTCACCGGCATTCACTGGCTCAAGCCCCGAATAAAGCAGCGCCATGGGCTCCTGCACGGCGCCCCGAACCATCATCGTCATAGCGAAGACGACGCCCAGAACCGCGCCCGCCAAAGCGAGCTGGCGAGGCAGGGAAAGGCCTTTGAGTGTCTCTACAAATTTCATCTAGTCAAGGTGCCCCAGTCCGAAACTTTCCCACGTGTAATGGTTAAGATTTCCCGCAATTTCCTTAACGCTTCCTTTACCCAGCATTGACTACAGCAGACGGGAGGCAGACCGATCCGGGAAGGGGTTCCATGTCCGCAGGCAAGGACAGCGAGCAGACACAAGCGGCTGCGCCGTCAGGCGGGGGTATGATGACGTTTGTCGCCATCGGCCTTGTTTCGGCTGCTGCATCTTTCGGTGCGGTCTTCTTCCTTGCCCCGTCAGGCCAGGCGGAAGTGGCCACGTGTGCGCCTGCCGCGCATTCTGCGGACTTTACTCCAGATCCGCTTGCCCGTGAGGATCATGCATACGTCGAGCTGGATGAGATTCTGATCACCGTCGGCAATGAGCCGGCAAGCCGGTTCGTAAAGATCAAGACTGCGATCGTTGCAGACAAGAACGATGCCGATGCGGTGAAGAAGGCCCAGCCTATGCTCACCGACGCCTTCATCAGCTATCTGCGTTCGGTGGAACTAACTGACTTCGAATCAGCGTCATTCTATCCGCGACTGCGCGAGCAGCTTTCCAGACGGGCCGAGGTTGTCCTGGGAGGCGAAGTTTCACGCGGCGTCCTGGTGACAGAGTTTCTGCTGAGGTGATGCAAATGGATCAGCTTCCCGTCGAACCGACAGACATTGCCATCTTCCTGGTGTCGTTTGCTGCGTGCATCTACTGCTTCATCCTGAGCCGCAGGTTGAAAGCACTTCAGAACACACGCGACGGATTGGGCGCAACGATCATGGCGCTCTCGAAGTCGGTATCAGCCATGTCTTCCGCAACGAGCGAAACACGCACACAGGCAGGAGAGCTGGCCGCCCGCCTTTCGATGCTCATGAAAGACGCTGACCAGATGTGTGGACGCATGTCGGAACTTACGGCGGAAATGGAAAAGACTCACGCGAAAGCAACGACGAGCGCCCAAGCAGCCCAAGGTGAGCTGAAAAATGCACTGGGCGACATGCTGGACCAGTCTCAGGAGAGCATGACCGAAATGCGCACCCTGCTCCGTCAGATGCGCGCGCTGACCGGTGTGGCTGCAACGACTATTCGGAATTCGGACTTCCTTTTCGATGAGGATGATCCGGACGTCGCCGAGAGGACGTTGTAGCGATGGCCGCAGGAAATGCTCGCACCCATGTCCTTCTGACTCTCGGCGTGCTGTTCACGATTGGCGGCGCATCACGCATCCTGCCCAGCACGTTTGCGATTGCAGAAGACAAGACGGCTGCAGCTTCCGCAGAGCTCGACGCAGACGCTCTGCAAGCGTCGTACGTTCCCGCTGATACCGACGCCGCTGATGCGGTCGACAAGATTTGCCTGACCGGTGAGACCGCTGAAGCGCTCGCCAAAGACCAGGAAGCGCTTGATGTGCGGGTTGAGGCAATTCAGGAGCAGGAGCTATCCCTGCAAGCCAGAAAAATTGACCTCGATCAACGCGCTGAGGAACTCCAGGCCTTGCAAAAGACTCTGGAAGATCGCTGGCGGCAAATGTCCGCAGAAGCCGATCAGGACGTTGAGCATCTGGCACAGATGTACGCGGCGATGAAACCTGACCAGGCAGCGCCGATCTTCAATCAGATGGACCCAGGCTTCGCCGCAGGCTTCTTACGCCTCATGCAAAGCGACCAGGCAGGCATGATCCTTGCCAGCATGGACAGCAGCAAGGCCTATATCGTCAGCGTCAAGCTGGCGAGCTTGAATGATGATATTCGGGCTGCGCAATAGCGTCTCTGCGATTATTCTCGGCCATGCCGTGTGACAGCCAC
>JAYZBJ010000094.1:0-6586 GCA_036338795.1 Pseudomonadota bacterium
TCGCTTCTTCTGCGCGAGTGTGAACGAAAAAGTTGAGGGCAGCAAATTGCTGCGAGCTGGCGATCAGCGCTGCGCCAGCATCGCCAGCGCCAGCTGCAATGGCGAGCACGCCAAGACCGATCGAGACAAGCGCGGGGCGGCTGGCCACAGAGGCTGCGCGACTGCGTGAGACCGTGTGGCCGCAGGCAATGTGGCAGGTTTCGTGGGCGATGACGCCTTTCAGCTGCTCCGGCGTGTCGGCCGCAATCAGCAGGCCAGTATGCAAGTGGATGCGCTGTCCGTTCGCGACAAAGGCGTTCAGGCTCGGATCATTGATGATGTAGAGGTCGACATCTGCTGGTTGCAGGCCCGCGACCTCGAGAATTGGATCGGTCCAGTCGCGCAGTATGCTCTCGATCTCGGCATCGCGGATGAGGCCTTGCGCCGTGGCGGAGGCGGTGAAAACCAGTGCGCCAATGGCAGCGACGATTGGTTTCAGGACGGAAGAAATCATGGAGTGCCCGACTAATTGCTGAAGACGACCGTAGAGAAAGATTGCGGCGAAGGCGAGACGGCGTCTGATGCGTGCAACGAAGTATCAGGTAGATTCCGGCGGAAGTTTGAACACAAATTCGGGAGACAGTGACACCTTCACCCGCTCGCCCGGTGTTGGCCGTCTTGCGCCAATGCCCATGCCGCGCAGCACCGCCTTGTCGTTGAGCTTCAGGACCAGTTCAAAAATGGACGAGGTCCGCTGGGCCGAAACCACCTCCAGCTCGATGCCATCCGCCTCGCTCAGCCGCACAGCCTCCGGTCGTAGCTGGTAGGCTTCCGCGTCCGGCAGACCGGAGCGCCATGCGGCAGGCAGGTCTTCGCGGGCAACCGTCTGCAATGGGCCTAGCGCGCGGGCGACGGGTATCGAATTGGGATGCAGGTAAAGCGTTTCCGGCACGTCTTCCTGCAGGATAACTCCGTCTTTCATGACGGCGATCCTGTCAGCGTCACGCATGGCTTCGGCGGCGTCGTGGCTGACCAGTAGCGCCGGAATTCCAGCCTCGGCCACCGCGGCCAGCGCAATTCGGCGGACTTCGGATTTCAGCGTCACGTCAAGGCCGGAGAACGGCTCGTCCATCAGGATCGCAACGGGCTGCGCGGCGAGGGCGCGCGCAATGGAAACGCGCTGCTGTTCGCCGCCCGAAAGCTGGTGAGGATAGGCCTTTGCCCGATGGGACAGGCCCAGACGATCCAGCCATTCAGCGGCCTTCCTGCGGCGGGCATCCTTGCTCATGCGCGTCAGGCCGAAGCCAACATTGTCGATCGCATTCAGGTGCGGGAAAAGCGCGAAGTCCTGAAAGATCAGGCCGATGGCGCGGCTTTCGGCTGGCACGTGAACGGAGGGAGACGACAGCACCGTGTCGCCATGCCGGATTTCGCCGTGATCAACCGGTTCAAGACCTGCCAGCAAACGTAGCAGTGTCGACTTGCCAGCGCCTGACTGGCCGAGCAGGGCGGTGATCTTGCCCGGCTCCAGCGTTAGAGAAGCGTCGTTCACGACAGGCCTTCCGTCATACAGACGGGACACGCCGACCGCGCGCAATGGGAGGTGTGATGTCATCCAGCTGCTCTCGACTCACCGGCCTTGGTGAGTTGCAGGGAGAGCAGGATGACCGGCCCGAGTCCAGCCAGCGTGATGAGCAGGGATGGTAATGTCGCGGCAGCCAGGCGCTCATCGCTGGCATAGGCATGCGCCTGGACGGCTAGCGTATCCCAGTTGAATGGACGCAACATCAGCGTCGCCGGAAGCTCCTTCAGCATCTCGACGAAGAGGATGATGGAGGCGGCCGCAGCGCCGGACATGGCAACGGGCAGGTCCACACGCATCAGGCGCTGGAAACGATTTGCGCCGAGGCTGCGCGCGGCGTTTCCGAGACTGGCCGGCGCGCGGGAAAAAGCTGCGCTCATCGGTTCGGCTCCGGCGGCGGTGAAGCGGCTTGCATAAATCCAGACGAGGAAAACCAGCGCCGCCGGACCGGCAATGGAAAAGCCCGTCCAGGACAGGATGAAAAGCGCTCCAAGTGCCAGCACGATCCCCGGCGCGGCGTACCCCGCGCCAGCGGCCATGCGGCCGATCAACTGGCTGAAGCGGCTTTGGCGCGCGCCGATCACCACGGCGAGGGCAAAGACAAAGGCAAGGACCGAGCCTGCAAAGGCCAGTGTGATGGAATTCAGGAAGGGGCGGATGATGCCCTTCTGGCCGATGCCGGTTTCGATGCTGACCCAGACCAGGCGGCTGACCGGGAAAATGAAGGCCAGGAGCAGGATGCTGATACAAGCTGACATGACCAGCAGGCCATCGCGGCGGCTGAGCTTGCGGCGCTTGGGCGTGCGCCAGCGTGTGGCTGTCTGCTGCACACCGCCGCGTCCACGGGCGCGCCGTTCGATCAGCTGCAGGCCGAAGGCGATGAGAATGAGCAGGAAGGCAAGTCTTGCGGCAACCGCAGGTTCGCTGAAGCTGTGCCAGGCCCGGAAGATGCCCACGCTGAGCGTCTGGACACCCAGATAGCTCGCCGCACCATAATCAGCCGCGGTTTCCATGAGAGCGAGAGCAAGGCCAGCAAAGATCGCCGGGCGGGCGGCGGGCAGAATTACATTGAGGAAGATACGCGATTGCGAGGCGCCAAGGCTGCGAGCCGCCTCGATCGTGCAAAGCGACAAATTCGAGAATGCCGCGCGCGCCGTAAGATACACATAAGGGAACAGGGCGCAGGCCATGACAAATGACAGGCCCGGAATGCTGTAGAGGTTTGGAAACCAGTAATCGCGTGCTGAAAGGCCGGTCAGGTCCCGCAGCAGGGATTGGACCGGGCCGCCGACTTCCATGATGTCGGCCCAGGCATAGGCCAGCACGAAGCCCGGCGCTGCGAGCGGCAGGATAAGCGCCCATTCGAAGATGCCCCGACCGGGAAAATCAAACAGGCTGACAAACCATGCCGCCGGTACTGCCAGCAGCAGGATGAACAGCGTGGTCAACGCCAGCACGCCAAGCGTTGTCATCGTGTACCCGGCCAATTGGGTCGAAACGATGTGGCTCCACGCATCGCCGCCCCCGCCGATGAGTCCTGTCAGCAGAGCGGCGAGCACAGGTGCACCGATGAACAGCGCCGCCACCAGCGTCGTCAGGGAAGACGAGCTGGGGCGGAAGGATGAGATGCGAGGGGCAAGTCTCAGCTGCATCGGGTAATTCTGGCCTAGTTCCAGCCAGCCTCGTCGAAAATACGTTGTGCCGTCGCCTGGTTTTCACCAAAGGCGCTGAGGCGCATGTCGCTTTCGCCGAACTCTGGAAGACGCTCAAGCCCTGCAGGACGTTCTGCGTCAGAATTGACCGGGATTTCCTTGGTCTCGTTCACGAGACGGCCCTGGCCATCGGCGCTCAGCAGGAAATCGATGAATTGCGTGGCTAGCTCCGTATTTTCTGAGCTTGCTGCGATTGCGACGCCAGTGATGTTGATGTGCGGGCTGGTGTCTTCACCGAAAGTCGGGAATGCGAGCACCGTCGACTGGGCCGCTTCCCTCGCCGAGTTTGAACGGCTTTCGGCCATGCGCACCCAATAATAATGATTGGTGATTGCCACGCTGCAGAGGCCTGCGGCCACGGCTTCGACCTGATCTGTGTCACCGCCTTGAGGAGAGCGGGCCATATTGTTGACGACGGCCTCGGCCCAAGTGCGCGCTTCGTCTTCGCCCCAGCGCTCGATCATCTCGCCCATGAGAGAGAGATTGTAGATGTTGGTCGACGAGCGGACGCAAATTTCGCCTTCCAGCGCCGGGTCAGCCAGGTCCTGCCATTCATCGACCTGTTCAGGCGAAGTACGCTCTGGGTCATAGGCGACGCCGCGAATGCGGTGTGCAAGGCCGATCCACTGGCGCTTGTCGTCGATCAGTCGCGCCGGGACGTTCTCTTCAAATGCGCCTTCGGGCAGGGCCTGCGTCAGGCCCGCATCCTCGAACCGCCAGAGCGCACCGGCATCTGATGCGATGATGAGATCGGCAGGGCTGTTTGCGCCTTCCGCCTTCATCGTCTCCAGAAGCTGGTTGGCGCCCGCCTCACGATAGAGGACGCGCGCGCCGCTGGCCTTCTCGAACGCCTCATACATGAAGCGGTCGGAATCGTAATGGCGCGCAGAGTAGATGCGGAGCGTGCCTGCTGAGCCCGGCTCGACGGTCGCTGTGTCAGCGGTCTCGCTGGCATCGGTCGCCGGTTCGGATTCCGGGGCTGACGGGGAACATGCGGCCATGAGACCGATGGTGGCGAAGCAAGTGATTTTCTGGATGAGATGCTGCATAAGCTGGCTAAATCACAAGTGAGAATTAATCGCAACTAGGCGGGACAGAGTGTCCCACTCTTATGCTCAGGGCTGATATGCGGCATGCGCGAACTGTTCATCATGAATGGGTTCGCCTAATTAGGCTGCATGGACCGACCGCCAATAGCAGGACCTACAGGCTCAGCCAGGATTGCGATCGCCGGTGGCGGCGTCATCGGGCTGGCCTGCGCGTTTGAGCTGTCGCGCAGGGGACATCAGGTCACCGTGTATGACCCTTCGCCGCCAGAGCGGTCTACCAGCTGGGCCGCGGCCGGCATGATTGCACCTGCTTATGAGGTGATGATCCATGGCGGTGATGGCAATTCAGCGCTGGCGCGGCTCTGTTTTGAGTCAGCCTCGGCCTGGCAGGGGTTCGCGTTGGCCATCCAGCGCTCCAGCGGCCTGCCTGTCGGCTACTCGTCGGCCCCGACGCTCGCGCTCGCGCGTACTGATGATGAACATGAACGGCTGCTCCGCTTGTCGAAGACACTACAGGCCATGTCGCAGCCGCATGCCTGGCGCAATATTGCCGAGACGCGGGAGAGGCTTGGGCTTTCCGGCGTGATCAAGGCTGCGCTTGCCCTTCCGGCGGATCATCAGGTGGATACTCGACGCCTGCTCAAGGCGCTGCGCCTTAATCGGGGCGAGGGGGCTTTCCGTCTCGTTCGCCGCGCCGTTTACTCAAGACGCGACATGGATGGTGATGTCGACGCTGTAATCTGGGCGCGCGGCGCGCGTGAAGCTGGTGTTGAAACGCTGGTGAAGGGACAGGCGCTGGCGCTCCAGCCTGTTACCGGGCTTCCTTCGCAGGTTATCCGCTTCGGCTCAGGCTATGTCGTGCCCAAGGCGGACCGGATCGTGATTGGCGCTTCCAGCGAGGAAGGCTTCTCCCATCAGGGGGTCGAGCCAAGGACGATGCAGGCGCTGCGGGCGGCAGCCATCGCGGTCCTGCCGCGCCTGGCAGATGCCGATCTGATCGAGACATGGGCCGGGCTGAGACCCAAACGGGCGGGAGACCTGCCGACTATCGGGATGATCGCCCCGGGTGAGTTCATCGCGACAGCGCATTATCGCAATGGTATCCTGCTGGCGCCAGCGACGGCGCTGCGGATTGCCGACATGATCGAGGGGCGCGCGCCCGCTGTTGATGCCGCTGCTTTTACACCGGGTGCAATTGCCGCATCCGCATAATGCTGGATTTAGGAAATTGAACGGCCTAGGTCTTGGCCGGAACAGGAGGATATGACGCATGCATTCAATCGGCCAGATGACTGAAGACCAGATCGCAATCCAGGATGCGGTCGAGAAAACCTGCTCGCAGTTTGGCGAAGACTACTGGGCCAAGACCGATGAGACGGGTGACTGGCCGGAAGCATTCTGCGATGCGATGGCGAAGGGCGGCTGGCTCGGCGTTGCGTTTCCTGAAGAGTATGGCGGCGCAGGCCTTGGCCTGACAGAAGCCGCGATGGTCATGCAGACCGTGACCCGCTCCGGCGCAGGCTATTCCGGCGCATCCGCCATCCACCTCAACATCTTCGGTCCCAAGCCGCTGGAAAAGTTCGGCAATGCCGAGCAGAAGCAGGAAAACCTGCCCAAGATCATCTCCGGCGAAGAGAAGATGTGCTTCGCAGTGACCGAGCCGAACTCGGGCCTCGATACTTCCAGCCTCGAAACCAAGGCTGAGCGCACAAACTCAGGCTACACGATCAATGGCCGCAAGATCTGGACGACTGGCGCCCAGCGTGCGGACAAGATCCTGATCATCGCCCGCACCACGCCGAAGGAAGAATGCTCCAAGCCTTATCTCGGCCTGTCGCTTTTCTACACCGACTTCAATCGCAACCAGATCGACGCCAAGCCGATCCCGAAAATGGGGCGCAAGGCTGTCGAGTGTAACATGCTCTATCTGGACGGGCTGGAAGTGCCGAAGGAGCACCTGATCGGTCAGGAGGGCGAGGGCTTCAAGTACCTCCTTCAGGGCCTCAACCCTGAGCGTGTCCTGTTTGCTGTCGAATCCATCGGCCTCGGTTTCGCCGCGCTCGAGCGCGCTGCGACCTATGCCAAGGAACGCGTCGTTTTTGGCCGTCCGATCGGTCAGAACCAGGGTATCCAGCATCCGCTGGCCAAGAGTTGGGCCGAGCTGAAGGCGGCTGAACTGCTCGCCTACAAGGCCGCCGGCCTTTACGACGCCGATCAGGATTGCGGCGCTGAAGCCAATGCTGCGAAGTATCTCGGAACAGAAG
>JAYZBJ010000095.1:0-3790 GCA_036338795.1 Pseudomonadota bacterium
AATGACTACGCGCTCGACACGATCTGGCGCAAAGGCAGAAGTTATAATGGCTGGCAGGACAAGCCTGTTCCGGAAACGCTGATCCGGGCAGTCTATGACCTCACGAAAATGGGTGCGACCAGCGCCAACTGCAGTCCGGCGCGCTTCGTTTTCATTCATACGGATGAAGCAAAAGACCGGCTCAAGCCGCACCTTGCTGAGGGCAATGTTTCCAAGGTGATGACAGCGCCGTGGGTTTGCATCATTGCGAGCGACCTGATGTTTCAGGAGAAAATTCCCCAGCTCTTCCCGCACAATCCGGGCGCGAAGGACTGGTTTTCCGACAAGGACAAGCGCATCGAAACGGCAGACCGCAATGGAACATTGCAGGGCGCCTACCTGATGATGGCTGCGCGGGCGCTCGGGCTGGATTGCGGCCCGATGTCTGGTTTCAACCAGGACGGTGTCGATCTCGAATTCTTCGCCGACAAGGACGATACGCATCACTGGAGATCCAATTTCCTTTGCGCGATTGGCTATGGTGACGAAAGCACGATATTCCCCCGCAGTCCGCGGTTGTCCTTTGAAGAAGCCTGCAAGATTCTCTGATCTTCGGGATGCGCGTTCTCGGTATTGATACGTCAGGTCCAGCCTGCGATGTCGCTGTACTTGATGGCGAGAAGCTTCTGGCAAATACGAAATCGGAGATGTCTCGTGGTCAGGATGCGAGGCTACCTGGCATTGTGCGTGATTGTGTTGCCGAGGCTGGCGTCTCACTAAACGAGATTGATCGCATCGCTGTCGTGTCAGGCCCGGGAAGCTTCACCGGCGTCCGCGTCGGCATTTCTTTTGCGCGAGGGCTGGCGTTGGCGCTCGGTATTCCGTGTGTCGGTGTAACCAGTCTCGCCGCCGCGCTTCCGGCAGGTCAGCAAGGATCGGCGATCGTGCTGTTGCCCGCCAAACGCAGGCCCCCGGAGATCAGCTACTGGGCCCAACGATTCCGGTCGGGTGAAGCTGTGGCGCCCCCGGAAGAAATTACGCTTGATGACCTGGTTAACGAGCTTAAGGCGCACCCGCATTTCGTTTATGGCGCAGGGCTCGATGCGCTGTCTGAGCGCATGCCGGGTCTGGCTTGTCACGAAGCTGGACCCACAGCCGCTATGGCTGGCACCTCGGCCTTGAAAGCGGATGCGGACAGGGCACAGCCAACGGCAGTTTATGTTCGCGGGCCAGATGCCGCGTTGCCGGGTGGCAAACGCCGATGACCGTTCCAGTGAGGTTGATGACGCGAGACGATGCTGCCGCCGCGCACATTCTTCACACGCGTGCATTCCCTGAGGCAGAAGTCTGGAGCGCCTGGGCGCTTCAGGACACGCTGGCGCTCAGCACCACGCTTGGACTGGCCACTGAAGAAGAAGGTCAGCTCAGCGGGATGATTATTGTTCAGAAGGTCCCGCCTGACGCAGACATCCTGACAATGTGTGTTCATCCGGAAAAGCAACGACAAGGCCTCGCAACCCATTTGCTGACCGGAATGCTCGGACTGTTGGGTCCTGCCGGCGTCTCAAAATTGTATCTTGATGTCGCCGAAGATAATGACGCAGCAATAGCGTTCTATGAAAGCAGTGGCTTCCTCGCCGACGGGCGCAGAAAAGGCTACTATCAAAGGGAGGGGGGCGTGCGAATGGATGCCATTCTCATGTCACGCCCCATCGCTGGACACATTGCTGAATCGGAGGCATGAAGGACCAATGGATCGCTTGGAAAAACTCTGCGCCGACAAGGGCCTCAGAATGACGGAACAGCGCCGCGTCATCGCGCGTGTTCTGTCCGCCGCCGAAGATCACCCGGATGCTGAAGAGCTGCATCGTCGCGCAAACGAGCTCGACAATTCGATCTCGCTGGCCACCGTTTACCGGACGGTCAAGCTCTTCGAGGAGAGCGGCATCATCGAACGTCATGAATTCCGCGACGGTCGCGCCCGCTTTGAAGAAGTGCCCAAGGAGCACCACGACCATCTGATCGATGTGCGGTCAGGTGATGTGGTCGAGTTCCACTCCGAAGAGATCGAGCGCTTGCAGGTCGAGATCGCCGAAAAGCTTGGCTACAAGCTCGTCGACCATCGGCTGGAGCTTTATGGCGTTCCGCTGAAGCCAAAAGTCTGAAGCTTCACTTATCTCTACACTGGCCTGAAAGCCGCTTTTGAGTCATAAGCGCGCGGATGACCACCCAGACTTCGCAAAAGAGCCCGAAGCGTCTTTTCATCAAGACGTATGGCTGCCAGATGAATGTGTATGACAGCGAGCGGATGCGCGATGTGCTGCGCCCGCTTGGCTATCAGCCAGTAGACACGGCTGAGAATGCCGACCTCGTCGTGCTGAACACGTGCCACATCCGCGAGAAGGCGACGGAAAAGGTCTATTCCGAACTAGGCCAGATCAAGAAGCTGAAGGAGTCCGCGGGCGGCAAGATGACGATCGCCGTAGCGGGCTGTGTGGCGCAGGCCGAAGGGGCTGAAATCATGCGCCGCCAGCCTGCCGTCGACTTGGTGCTCGGTCCGCAGGCTTACCACAAGCTTCCTGAGATGGTGGCCCGTGCAAGCCGGGCGACTGGAGACCGGCTGGAAACCGAATTCGAAACGCTGGAAAAATTCGATGCGCGACCGAAGGCGCGCGAGGCTGACGGCCCGACAGCGTTCCTTTCGGTGCAGGAAGGCTGTGACAAGTTCTGCACCTTCTGCGTCGTGCCCTATACTCGCGGCGCTGAGCTTTCACGGCCAGTCGATGACATCACCATTGAGGCCCGAAGCCTGGCCGCCCAAGGCGTGCGCGAAGTGACGCTGCTCGGTCAGAACGTGAATGCGTGGCATGGTGCGGCGCCGAGAGTGGAAGGCGGGGAAGAGTGGGGGCTTGGCAAGCTGGCCCGGCATCTCGCCAGAATTGGTGGCTTTGACCGTATCCGCTACACGACAAGCCACCCGCGTGACATGGATAACGACCTCATTGCCGCGCATGCGGACGTGCCGGAGCTGATGCCGTTCCTGCATCTGCCCGTGCAATCCGGTTCTGACCGTATTCTGAAGGCGATGAACCGCGGCCACACTGCGGAACGCTACCTCGACATCATGCGGAAAATGCGTGAAGCGCGGCCGGACATGGCGCTTGCTTCAGACTTCATTGTCGGTTTTCCGGGCGAAAGCGACCAGGATTTCGAAGATACGATGAACCTTGTTCGCGAGGTCGGTTATGCGATCGCGTACTCGTTCAAATACTCGGCGCGCCCCGGCACACCGGCGGCGGATATGTTCGGGCATGTGCCTGAGGATGTGAAAGACGAACGTCTTCAGCGCCTGCAGGCGCTTCTGCGCGAGCAGCAAGCCAGCTTCAATGCATCCAAGATCGGCCAGACCGTGCCCGTTCTGGTTACCGGCAAAGGGCGTAATCCGGGGCAGCTTCATGGGCGTAGCCCCTGGATGCAGGCGGTGCACTTTGACGCTGCCGAACACCATATCGGGCAGATTGTTGACGTGAAGATCGTGGGCGCGACGCTGAACTCGCTTTCGGGAGATCATGTTGCTGCGGTAGAGGCTGCCTGACCTTGAAAGGCACGATCACCCGCCTCTACACGCCCGAAAATCCGTCACAGCTTCCGGCGATCTGCGGGCCGCAGCATCGCAATCTCATGAAGCTGGAAATGGCATTGATTGACGGCAAGCTGGAAGCCGAGAGCCAGGGCGGAAGTATCCGTCTCACGGGCTCGGCAGATGCCGTGGCCTCCGCTGAAGCCACCCTCGCTGCGTTCGAGCGCATGC
>JAYZBJ010000096.1:0-3968 GCA_036338795.1 Pseudomonadota bacterium
ATGCGCTTGCTTGAAGGCGAGTTCAGCGTTTTTGCGCCTGATCTGAGAGGTTACAATCGAACCACGCGCCCGGAGGATCTGGAAGCATACCGTCCTGAAAAGCTGATCGCTGACGGAGCAGGCCTCCTGCAGGCGCTAAACTTGTCTGACGTGACGCTTGTTGGGCATGATTGGGGCGCAACCCTCGCGTTCTGGATGGCGCTAGAGAAGCCGGAACGGATCAAACGGCTCGTAATCCTCAATGGTGCGCATCCATACGTCTTGCAGGATTGCATTTGGGATGATCCGGCTCAGCGCGCCGCCTCTCAGTATATTCGGCGCAGTATGTCTGGAGAGGCGGGCGAAACTCTGAACGCTGCCAACGCCCCGAAAATTGCTCAGCTATGGCTGGGCGAGGCGAAAGAGCTCGGCACCGTCAATGAGCAGGAATATGAGGTTTACTTGTCCCTATGGTCTGAGCCGGACGCTTGGCCTGCAATGATGAACTGGTATCGGGCGTCGCCCTTCATCGTCCCCGACGCGGGAGCGCCCTCTCCGGCACCGCGCTGGAGCGCCGGACGAGATTATAAAGTTCCATGTCCGGTCACAGTGATCTGGGGAGACCAGGACAAAGTTTTTCAGCCTTCGGTCCTTGAAGCGCTCAAGCCGCATGTCTCCGATCTGGAAATTCACCACTTGCCGACTGCGGGGCACGTGCCGCAACGCGATAACCCTGAATTCTGCGCAAAGATAATCGCGGAGGCTGCACGACGCCGCGTTGACTGATCGTTATTGACGAATAATATAATAAGTCAGTTACGAGAGTGCATTTTATGACAATTGAATCGCTAGATCTGGCCGGCCGAACCGCGGTCGTCACAGGGGCTGCGAGAGGCATCGGCCTGGCAGCTTGCCGTCGCTTGCTTGCTGAGGGCTGTAATGTCGTCGGCTTTGACCTGCCCGGGTCAGACTTCGCGGCGCTGGATGAGCTGAAAGTGGAATTTCCAGAGAAGCTGGAACGGTTCGGGGGAAGCGTAGCTAGTCCTGAGGATTGGACGAACGCCTTGGCCGAAACGTTGAAGGCATTCGGTAAAGCCGACATCCTGTTTAACAATGCGGGGATACCGGGGCCGACGCGCGGGCCACTTGGTCTTCCCATTGATGATTTCGATCAAGTCATGTCCGTCAATGTCCGGGGAGTATTCCTGGGCATGCAGACCATCGGCCGGCAGATGAAGCAGGATGGCGGCGGCGTGATCATCAACGTCTCGTCAATCTCCGGTGAGCGCGGCGGGGGTGATGTGTTTGCGTACACGACATCCAAGCACGCCGTGAATGGCATGACGAAGTCGGCGGCTGTCACGCTGGCGAGACACAAAATTCGTGTGCTGGCGATCTCTCCATGCCCAATCGGGACAGACATGATCTTCTCGCTCGAGCAGAAGCTCGCTCCCGACAATCCCGCCGCAGTGCGAGAGACAATCGCCGCTGGAATCCCGATGAAACGGTACGGCAAACCAGAAGAGATCGCGGATCTCGTGGCGTTTCTCGCAAGCGACAGAGCATCATTCATGACGGGTGCGTGCATTCCCATCGATGGCGGAACACTGGCAAACTAGGAGAACTTCAATGGATCTAAAACTGAGTGGAAAACGTGTCCTCGTCACCGGCGGGAGCCGGGGCCTCGGACGCTCAATCGTAGCAACTTTTCTGCGCGAGGGGGCAATTGTCCGTACTTGTGCACGCGGTCAGGAGGGGCTGAACAAGACACTGGCTGAGCTCCGCGTCGACGGTGCGGATGTTGACGGAAAAGCCCTGGATGTTCGCGATGCCGATGCTTTTCGCGATTGGGTCGATCAATCGGCGACTGAAATGGGCGGAACAGACATTATCGTAAGCAACGTTTCGACGCGTCTTCAGGGATCGGACGAAAACTGGTGGCGAGAGAGCTTTGAAACGGACTTCCTCCAACATGCGCGCATGGCGGAACAGGCCACCCCGCATCTGGCCGCCAGCGAAACGCCATCAATCGTCTTCGTGTCCTCCATCGCTGCGGTACTGATGAACCTGCCACCTGACGAGCTTGCCTACGGGGTCATGAAAGCCGGACTGGTCAATTATGCCGGTCAGATGTCAGTGCGTCTCGCGCGCAAAGGCATCCGGGTAAACACCGTTTCTCCAGGTCCGATTTTCTTCGAAGGCGGCACTTGGGACGCGATCAAGCAGGCCAACCCTAAGCTGTTCGATGCAGCAGCCAAATTGCCCTCTCTCGGACGGCACGGAACGCCGCAGGAAGTTGCCGACGCAGTCGCTTTCCTCGCCAGCCCGGTCTCGTCATACACGACGGGCGTCAACTTGCGCGTTGATGGCGGCGCGGTGAAAACCACGAACTTCTAACCCAAAAAAAAGGGGTTGCTGCGACCCGGACCTGGAGAAGGGAGGAAGGTCCAGGTCTTTTGCAGCAACCCCGTGACTACGGCGCTATTTGTTCGGCGCCCTAGAACTCCTTGTTGATGATGACACCGAAGGTGCGTGGCTCAAGAATGCGCGCATTCCGGTAGCGGCCAATCAATGCGTCTTCGACGATGATGTTGGTCACGTTGTCCTCATCGGTGGCGTTTTTCACATACGCACTGATCGTGAGTCCCTTGACCGGATTGGCCAGCTTGGCCTGCAGATCGATGAAGCCCCACGCATCAATCTCGTCGGTCGGGATATTGAACTCGCGAGAATAGTAGTCGCTTTGCCACGCCACGTCCGTGCGGAGAGTCGCTTCCCAATCACTCTGTCCGATCGGCCAGGTGTACTCACCGCCGACTTTCACCTTGAACTCAGGCGAATGCGGAAGGTCATTGCCATCCAGGTTGATGAACACTTCGGGGCTCGTTGCCGTGGGGCTTTGAGCCGGGTTGGCGGCGTCGACAGTCTCGAAATCACCGATGCTGGTGTTCAGGTATGAAAGGTTCGCATCGAACAGCCAATTAGCGTCTGGCGCCCAGAGGAACTCGCCTTCGAGGCCCCACACGGTTGCGTCCGCATTGGAGGTAAGAAACGCAGCGTCGATACGTTGCGCAAGCTGAAGGCCTGCGTAGTCGTAATAGAAGCCTGTCAGGTTTGCGCGTAGCGAGCCGTCTGCCAGCGTATTCTTCGCACCAATTTCAAACGCTGTGACCGTTTCTTCGTCGAAGCTTGGCTTGGCAACGCTTCCTGGATTCAGGCCGCCACTCTTGAAGCCTGTGGAAAGCGTCGCGAAGAGCAGCGTGTCTTCAGTGAAGTTAAGATCCGCTTTGTGATCGACAGCAACTTTACCCGTCCACTTGTCATTCTCGACTTCCGCTTCAGTGTAATCCGGAATGGCGGAAAGCACGATCGAGCGTGTGCGGATCGAACGTTTTTCATCTGTATACCGCCCGCCAAGCGTCACGGTGGTGTCAGGGGAGACATCCCAGTAGAGTTCACCGAAGGCTGCCCATGCTTCCTGACGGCTTTCAGGCGCGAAGTTTACAATTTTCTGTGCTTCTTCCGGGCGACCAAAAAGCTGCTGGAAGGCCTGGATTGCGGGATGGTAGGCCTCAAACAGGGTGGATGATTTTGAGTCCACATAAAACGCACCAACCGTGTAGTTGATGTCTCCTGCGAAGTTCGAGCCGACCCGGAATTCCTGTGTCCAGGCCTGGTTGGAGGTCGAGAAGCTATCTGTCGTACGCAGCCGATCGCTGGTGATTTCGGTTTCAGAATCGAGATCGTAAGTGATCGGCGTGATGAAACGGAGCGGCAGGGCTGCATTGTCCCAGTCCGTTTTTGCGACGCTTTCATTGTAGTTATAACCAGTGACAGACGTGAAGGTGAGGTCACCGATGTCGTGCTGAATATTCAGTGTGCCGTAGAACTGCTCAGCTTCATAGGTCGGGTCATAATCTGCCGAAACCTTGCGGAAGTCTTTCGGATTCTCGACACCGTCATAGATCAGGGTGCCGGGGGCGATTGGG
>JAYZBJ010000097.1:0-3411 GCA_036338795.1 Pseudomonadota bacterium
ATCCGGCGGCGGGCCTTGAAAGGTACCACGAGGACGCTGACGCCCTTGCGGCCAGCACGACCCGTCCGTCCGCTTCGGTGAAGCAGGCTTTCCGGGTTGGAGGGCAGGTCAGCATGGATGACCAGATCGAGATCCGGAAGATCAAGCCCGCGGGCGGCCACATCGGTCGCGACGCAGACATTGGCCCGACCATCGCGAAGCGCCTGAAGGGCGTGCATACGCTCTTTCTGGCTTAGCTCCCCCGAAAGCGCCACGACACTCAGGCCGCGATTGTGAAAGCGTGCAAGAAGGTGGTTCACGTTCGCACGCGTCTTGCAGAACACAAGCGCGTTCTTCGCTTCATGGAAGCGAAGCACATTGATGATCGCATTTTCGACATCGGCAGGTGCCACGACGTGGGCGTGGTATTCGATATCGCCGTGTTGGCCGGTCTCGGCGATGGTGTTCACGCGAACGGCGTCGCGCTGGAAAGTCGCCGCGAGGCGAGCGATCGGCTTGGAGACAGTTGCGGAGAAGAGCAGCGTGCGCCGGTCTTCCGGAGCAGCTTCCAGGATGGTTTCGAGTTCGTCGCGAAAACCGAGGTCGAGCATTTCGTCGGCTTCGTCCATGACGATGACCCGAAGATCATCCAGGACGAGCCCGCCACGATTGATGTGATCAACAAGCCGGCCAGGCGTGCCCACAACGATATGCGCGCCGCGCAGCAGCGCCCGGCGTTCGTCGCGTGGATCCATGCCGCCCACACAGGAAACGATCGAAGCGCCAGCCTGCGCATAAAGCCATTCAAGTTCGCGGCTTACCTGCAATGCCAGCTCGCGTGTCGGCGCGACGATGAGGGCCAGCGGATTTTCCGGGCGACCGAGGCGTTCGGCGCCGTCCAGAACCGAAGCGGCCATTGCGATGCCGAAGGCCACCGTCTTTCCGGACCCGGTCTGCGCAGAGACAAGGAGATCCTGACCTTCAAGCTCTGGGTCGAGCATAGCGGTCTGTACGGGGGTAAGGCTGTCATAGCCACGCGCAGCGAGGGCTTGGCCCAGCGCGGGCGCAATGGCGGGAGTATCGGTCATCTCAGGGCTTTCGGTCATTTCTACTGGCCGCTCAAAACCGGCGGCCTGACAGCGGCATACCCGAAGGGCACTTTCATCGCTGTCGATGTGGCCTCACATAATCGAATATTCAGCCTGTGGCTATCGCCGCGTTCACCTCGCGTGCGGCAATGATCAGATGAGCCCCTGCGCGCGGAAACTGAGTACGCCGGAACGGGCCGCGATAAGGTGGTCGTGAACCGTAATCTCAAGGGCGTCGAGCGCGTCGATGATCTCCCGCGTCATGTCGATGTCGGCGCGAGAGGGGGTGGGGTCTCCAGAAGGGTGATTATGCACCAGGATCAGGCTGGACGCCTGCAGTTCGAGAGACCGGCGCGCAATCTCTCTGGGATAAACTGGCGCATGATCCACCGTGCCATGCCCCATGATCTCGTCTGAGATGAGCTGGTTCTTCCGGTCCAGAAACAGGACCCGGAATTGCTCTCGCCCTTCATGCTGGAGCTGCTGCTTCACATAATCCTGCAAGGCGGACCAACTAGAGATAACGGTTCGTGCTTTCAGGGTTTCGCGGCTTGCGCGTGCACCGATCTCGGCAGTCGCCTTGAGATAGGCGGCAACAGTTTCTCCGACCCCGGAAACTTTCGTCACGTCCTCTGGCCTTGCCGCCAGCACTCCACTGAGAGAGCCGAACCGTGAGAGAAGCGCCTTGGAGACCGGCTTCACATCACGTCTTGGAATGAAGGCGAACAGGAGCGTTTCCAACAGCTCGTAATCTTCCAGCGCATTTGGTCCACGCTCGACCAGCTTGGTGCGAAGCCTGTCCCGATGGCCCTGCCAATGCGGTTTCGTCGATGAAGCAGGCACAGGCTTTCTCAGCTCCAGCCCCAGCATTGGCGCTTCCTCAAGACGGCCCATCATCATTCTCCCGCACGCTATTGTTCCATTTATGTTCTCTCTAATTTGGCCAGTCAAGCTTGTCAGCTTTTCGCTCACATGGAAATTTCGCGTTCTCACGATTTTTGGGAGGACGCGAGATGAAATTTGGAATTCTGGGAGTTGCCGTGGGGGCCCTGGCTTTGGCGCCTGCGGCCCTGGCGCATGAACATGGCGATGCGGGGCAGCATGAAGCCCACTCGAACAAGGTCGTAGCTGCTGGCACTGGCGCGGACGTAGAAAATCCTTTCCACCCCGTCAGGCTCCTGCTCTCCAGTGAGGAGAGCGCTGGCGAGGTAACAATCTATGAGTTCGACCTGCCGCCGAAGAGCCCGGGATCTCCGCCTCATACCCACTCGCTTGAAGACGAGTACTTTTATGTCCTGGAAGGTACACTCGATATCCTGGCCGACGGCGAGGTCAGCCAGTTGCAGACCGGGGACTTTGCGGCGCTTACCCGCGGGCAGACCCATATGTTCTGGAACGGCTCCGATGCAGACACCCGTTTGCTCATGATAACGACAGGCAGCTCGTTCGAGGCCTTCATGGAGGGGGTGAGCCCTGCGCTGGCAGCTGCCAAGCCGACATCGCCAGAAGACGCCGGCGCTGTCATCGGCCAGCTCGCCGCAGAGCATGGCATCATGATTTCGATGGAAAAAATGCCAGCTGAGGCGGCGCAATATTATGTGCCGCCAGCGCCGGAAGAGTAACGCCTAGAGCTTCACCGCGTGCGGCTTGTGCCAGCCCTTGGGCGACGCGGTGAAGATTTCCACGCCTGTCTCGGTGACGCCAACAGAATGCTCATACTGGGCAGAGAGTTGGCGGTCCCGCGTGACGGCGGTCCAGCCATCAGGCAGGATCGCTGCGTCTTTGCGGCCGATATTCAGCATTGGCTCAATCGTGAAGAACATGCCGGGCTTGAGCTCTGGCCCTGTGCCGGCACGCGAAGAGTGAACGACGTTGGGTTCATCGTGGAACAGCTGTCCGAGACCGTGGCCGCAGAAATCCTCAACGACCGAAAGGCGGTTCTTTGCGGCAATGGCTGAAATGGCGGCGCCGATATCGCCGAACCGGTTTCCGGGCTTCACCGCTGCGATTCCCGCCATCAGGGAGTCGTAGGTGACATCCATCAGGCGCTCGGCCTTACGTTTCGGCTCGCCGGCCGCGTACATGCGCGAGTGATCGCCATGCCAGCCATCGAGGATCAGCGTGACGTCGATGTTTGCAATGTCACCGTCCTTCAGCGGGCGGTCGCCCGGAATGCCGTGGCAGATGACGTGGTTCAGGGAAATACACGAAGCATGGCGGTAGCCACGATACCCGATCGTCGCCGACTGTGCGCCGTGATCAAGCACAAACTCCCGGACCAGATTGTCGAGATGCGTCGTCGACACGCCCGGTTTCACTTCAGGAACCAGCATGTCGAGGCATT
>JAYZBJ010000098.1:0-11407 GCA_036338795.1 Pseudomonadota bacterium
CGCGTAATGTTGAACGGGATTTCTCCGAAGTCGAGTTTCGTTATGACGACCTCAGCGACGAGACATTTGCCCGACTGATCGAATTGAAGCGTGACCAGTTCGTTCGCACGGGCCGGCACGACGTTCTGGCGCCCGGCTGGGTAAACGAATTGCTGCAACACCTGCGGGCAGCCGAAGGGCCGCGCTTCCGGCTTCGTCTCGTCAGCCTTCATCTTGATGGTAAGCATGCCGCGAGCGAGTTGCTGCTGCAGTCCGACAAGGTCATGCATGGCTGGATCACTGCGTTCGAATCCGACTTCGGTCAGTATTCGCCCGGTAACATGGTCGTGCAGATGATGCTGGAGGAGATGAGCAAGGGCGGGGCCAAAACCTATGATGCTGGGCCTGGGCTGGATCACTACAAGCGCCACTATGCGAACTATCAGGTGCCGGTCGGCTCCGGTGTCGTGCGGGCGCGCGAGCTCGCATTCCGCCCAGACCGGCTGCTGGGGCAGGCCTGGCGCAGCGGCGAACGGTTCATTCCGGGGCGAATCGCAAAAATCATGACGCAGTCACGCCGGCGACTGGACCAGATCTGTCTTTCTGAAACAGGCACGATCGGCCGTGTCTCCGGGCTTGGCCGGGCCTTTGGCCGGACAAGAGCAGCCATGGAGCTTGCCGACTCCGGACAAGCCGACTAATCGCACAGACGGTTGATTGTTCGCTCCGGGTCAGACACGCTCGCCGGTAGCGTGATGGCAGGGTTGGAGCAGGAATGGCTGGCAGCAAGACTGACAGACAGAAAATTGTGCGCGGTCCGGTCATCGTATCGCGGCATGGCCGCCCGGCGTTGAACCGTGCAGAAGGGCCGCGTTTGGACTGGAAACAGTATCGTGACTGGTGGGACCGCTATGAGGCAGGAAGCCTCGCGCCCGATCAAGAGCCTCCAGAGAACCTCAAGCAGGCCGTCGCCGATGCGGATATCATCCTGAGTTCAACAGCGCCGCGCGCAATCGAGACGGCCCGGTTTGCGAGCGGGCGTGAGCCGGTCACTGATCCGGTATTCTGTGAAGCGCCGCTACCGCCGCCGCGCTTCAAAAGCCGCAAATACCTGCCGAAGACGTGGAACGTAATCGCCCGCACGGCCTGGCTGTACGGCCATAGCCTCGATGGCGAAAGCAATCGTGAAGCCCGTGAACGCGCCAAGGCCGCAGCCGAGAAGCTTCATGAGGCGGCACTGGACGGCAAGGTTTACCTAGCCGCGCATGGATGGTTCAACCGCATGCTCCGCCCGGCGATGACCCGTCTGGGCTGGGTCTGTGTTCGCGATGGTGGCGACAAGTACTGGAGCTACCGCATATACGAGTATCGCGGTAAATCTTGATCGGTCGCCATTGTGCAGCCTGCTGCACGTGCTTAGGGTGCGCCCGATCTCAACTCTTTGGGAGAGCGACTAGATGGCCGACAAGGCAACCCAGCCAATTGATGCAATGAGCTTTGAGGAAGCCCTCAAGGAACTCGAAGAGATTGTTCGCCGCCTTGAGGCCGGCGATGTCGAGCTGGAAAAGTCGATCGAGATCTATGAACGCGGCGCAAAGCTGAAGGCGCATTGCGAGTCGCGTCTGAAATCTGCCGAACTGAAGATTGAGCAGATCGTGCAGGGCAAGGATGGAAAGCCCAGCACAGAGCCCGCCAGTTTCGACTGAGGTACAGGCATGGAATTCGAACAGCGCCTGACCGAAATTGCCGACAAGGTCACTGTAGCGCTTGATCAACTCATCCCGCCCGCGCAGGGGCCAGAGGCCAACCTGATGCGTGCGATGCGGCATGCAGCGCTCGCCAACGGCAAGCGAATGCGTCCGTTTTACGTGATTGAGACAGGCGCCCTGTTTGATGCTGACGAGACGTCACTCCTCCGGGCCGCGGCTGCGCTGGAATGCGTGCACACTTACTCTCTGGTTCACGACGATTTGCCGTGCATGGATGATGATGACATGCGCCGCGGCCAGCCGACCGTCCACAAAGCGTTCGACGAGGCGACTGCGGTACTGGCCGGCGATGCCTTGCTGACCCTCGCATTCAAGATTCTTTCGAGCGAGGATACCCATGGTGACCCGCAGGTTCGTTTGCGGCTGATCGAACGTCTGGCCGATGCATCAGGTGCCAAGGGCATGGTTGGTGGCCAGATGATCGACATGCTCGAGGAAGAGAGCCCGCGCGATCTCAATACGATCACGCGGATGCAGCGCCTGAAGACGGGCGCACTGATATCCTATTCGGTGGAAGCGGCCGGAATTATTGGCGGCGCAAATGAACATGCGCGCCAGGCACTTGCCGGTTTCGCGCAGGACCTTGGTCTGGCCTACCAGATCGCTGACGACCTGCTGGATGTCGAAGGTGACCAGGCGGTTGTCGGAAAAACGCTGCGGCGCGACGAGATCTCTGGAAAGGCCAATTTCGTTACAGTTCTGGGCGTTGAGGGCGCCCGCGAGCGTGTGCGTCTCCTTGCCGCGCAAGCCAAGCAACACCTCGCATTTTTCCGCGAAAAGGCCAATATCCTGCTGCAATCCGTTGATTATGTGCTCGACAGGACGCGATAGACACAACACCGATAATAACGAGCCACGTCTCAAAGGACGAATACATGACGCTCCCCTCGAAGACCCGTCTTCTCGATTCGATTACCTCGCCGGATGACCTGAAAGGCCGTTCGCGAGAGGAATTGAAGCAAATTGCCGATGAGCTGCGCGCCGAGGTGATCGACGCAGTCTCGGTGACGGGCGGTCACCTTGGTGCCGGTCTTGGCGTCGTCGAGCTGACGCTGGCGATTCACTCCGTGTATGACACGCCAGACGACAAGCTGATCTTTGATGTCGGGCACCAATGCTATCCCCACAAGATCCTGACTGGCCGACGCGATCGCATTCGCACGCTTCGCCAAGGCGGCGGACTTTCAGGCTTCACCAAACGGGCTGAGAGCGAGTTTGACCCGTTTGGTGCGGCACATGCCTCCACCTCCATTTCGGCGGGTCTCGGCTTTGCCAAGGCGCGGGACCTGTCTGGCAAGGACAATCAGGTCGTCTGTGTGATCGGCGACGGGTCGATGTCTGCGGGCATGGCCTATGAAGCAATGAACAACGCCGGCTCGGATGCCAGCAACATGCTCGTCATCCTCAACGACAACGACATGTCGATCGCTCCGCCTGTCGGCGCGATGAGCCATTACCTCTCGAAACTGGTGTCTTCGCGTTCGTACCGCGGGCTTCGCAAATTCGCCAAGAGCGTGGTCAAGCCGATCGGCCTGGCCAACCCGGCGCGTAAGGCTGAAGAGTATCTTCGTGGCTTCGCCATGGGCGGCACCATGTTTGAAGAACTCGGCTTCTATTATGTCGGCCCCATCGACGGGCACGATCTCGACGTGCTTTTGCCGGTTCTGGAGAATTGCAAGGCGATGGAATCCGGTCCGGTCCTTCTTCACGTCGTGACGCAGAAGGGCAAGGGCTATTCGCCAGCCGAGAATTCAGCGGACAAGTATCACGGCGTTGCAAAATTCAATGTCGTGACGGGTGAGCAGCAGAAATCGAAAGCTGGGCCGCCGAGCTACACCAAGGTCTTCGCCCAGAGCCTTATTGAAGAAGCGCGCACGGACGACAAGATTGTCGGTATCACGGCGGCCATGCCAGGCGGTACAGGCCTCGACCTGTTCGAAAAGGAATTTCCTGACCGCATGTTCGATGTGGGCATTGCCGAACAGCATGCCGTCACCTTCGCGGCAGGTATGGCAGCCGATGGCATGAAGCCTTTCGCTGCAATCTATTCCACCTTCCTGCAGCGGGGTTACGACCAGGTCGTGCACGACGTTGCTATCCAGAAGCTCCCGGTTCGTTTCGCGATTGACCGTGCAGGGCTGGTCGGTGCGGATGGTCCAACACACGCGGGTAGCTTCGACATTGGCTTTCTTGGATCCTTGCCGGACATGGTCTGCATGGCGGCTGCGGACGAAGCGGAGCTGATGCACATGGTCCGCACGGCTGTCGAGATTGATGACCGGCCGAGCGCATTCCGTTACCCGCGCGGAAACGGGACTGGCATTGAGCTTCCCGACGTCGCGAAGGCTTTGGAGATCGGTAAAGGCCGGATCATGCGTGAAGGCACGAGCATCGCCATTTTATCCTACGGCACACGCTTGGCCGAAGCGATGAAAGCTGCCGACATGCTGGCTGCTCAGGGGCTATCCTGCACAGTCGCCGACGCCCGGTTTGCCAAGCCGCTCGACCAAGACCTGGTCAACCGGCTGGCCCGCGAGCATGAGGTGCTCATCACTGTTGAGGAAGGTGCCCGTGGCGGCTTTGGCAGTTTCGTGCTGGAGCATCTGGCGGAGGCAGGCGCGTTCGATACCGGTCTCAAGGTGCGCACCATGCACCTGCCGGATATCTTCCAGGATCAGGACAAGCCGGAACTGATGTACGAACAGGCCGGTCTCGATGCGCGCAGCATCGCAGCGCGCGCAATCGAAGCGCTCGGCCGCGGGAATGTCGCGGCAATCGACCAGTTGGCGCGCGCCTGATCCAGGCTTGCTCAGTCCTATGTGGCGGAGCGCGTTCCTGTAATGATTTGTCTGATTGCGGGCATGCCGGGAGGTGTGCCCGCAATTGTCGTTTCGAGGACATAATCTCGCCTTGCGGCACAGCATAAGAACATGCTCCAAATCGGTTTAACGGGATCAAACTGGAGCAAGACATGAAACGCTTGAGCGCGCTGCTGACCGGAGTAGCAATCGCCGCATGTACATCGGCGCCGGAGACGACGGAGCCGGCCTCTGTCACGCCGCCGCCAGCTGAAACGTCGATCGAGCAGACCAAGTACAACCTCGCTATGGGCACTGTGAATTCACTCGTCGAAGCAGGAAACGAGCAGACAGCGATCGACCGGCTGACTCAACTGTTAGGTGATCCGGGGCTGAGCGAGGCGCAGTTTGCCGAAGTACTCTTCAAACGGGCAGAGCTACGATATGGCGGCGGCAGCGATCTGGAGGGCGCGATTGCCGACCTGGAGGAGCTGGAAACGAATCATGCCGGCAGCGCTGTCGCGAGCGATGCCCAGTCATTGCTTGAGAGTGCGCAGGCCGAATACTCGATGCTGACGGACATGCTCGAAACGGGCGACGTGACGCCGATGGAGCGTTTTGAGATCCTCTTTCGCCTCGGCCGCCATCAGGAAGCTGCAGACCTGATGCTCGCGGGTGCGCTGGAGCCGGAGAACGAGTATCTCGTGGACATGTATCAGATTGGGTATCTCTGTGACGGCGATGAACTCGCAGGCCCCGTTTTCCAGCTCACTGAGCCGGACGGCACGTCACGGAACGTTCAATTTTGCGAGCTGGGCAAATAATCCGCCCTGATTTTTGATCGGCCTGTCGGCACAGGCCTTGCAGCCCCTTCCGGACACGGTCCGGGAGGGGCTTTTCATGAAAGATGCACTCACGATTTTCTTCGCCGCCCTCGCGTGCTTGGGCTGTCTTCTGCTCTGGCCCGCGCCGCACCAGCAGATGCCCTCTGAGATGGTCGATTTTCCAGCTGAAAATAGTTTCAATTCCAACCAGTAGCGCGATTTCCGGCCCGACTGCGTGAAATCTGGTGCGGCGTTGAGAACGCTGCCAGAGCTACACTTCCCATCTTGTTGTACTCGTGTTTGATTGCCCCCAGATAAGCAATCAATCTTACGGAGGACACCATGGCAGCGGACGCAGGAACGGCTTGGCCGGCGCTTTCTATTTCAGACGCAAACAAGAGACTCGCAGCACCCGGAACGCCGTTGGCCGTCAGCGATGGTGTGGTCGACGGCGTGCCGATGAAAGTCTACTCGGAAGGCCCACCAACGCTTCGCTTCCTTGTCGAGGCGTCTGCGATGCATGCTGAGCGCGATTTTCTCATTTATGAGAATGAGCGCGCGACCTATTCGGCGCACCTGAAAGCCGTCTCTCACATGGCGCATGCGCTGAAAGACAAGTATGGCGTCCAGAAGGGCGACCGGGTTGCTGTCATCATGCGCAATTACCCGCAATGGCCGGTTGCCTTCTTTGCGGCGCTTTCGATTGGCGCGGTTGCGACCCCGATGAACTCCTGGTGGACGGGAGAAGAGCTTGAATACGGGCTGAAGAATTGCGGCGCGAAAGTCGCGGTCATCGACCCCCAGATCTTTGAACGCATCCGGACACACCTAGACGAGTTGCCAGACCTTGAGGCGGTGATCATCGCGCGGGAAACCGAGGAAGAACGCAATGATCCGCGTGTGCATAATTTCGAGGATATCGTCGGTGAGACGAATGAGTGGGCCAGCCTAGAAGCACTGAGCCTCCCGCAGGTTGAAGTGACCCCGGATGACCCAGCAACCATCATGTACACGTCGGGTACGACCGGTAAGCCGAAAGGGGCGCTTGCCACGCACAGAGCCGTAATCGCAAACTTCCTCAACTCCATGTCCTGCCAGGCGCGCATGTATCTTCGCCGCGGTGAAGCCCTTCCTGAGCCCGACCCGAGTGTTCAGCGCGCCTCGCTCCTTTCAATTCCGTTCTTCCACGCAACGGGTTCATTCGCGGTGCTCATCCCGACGCTGCTGCGCGGCGACAAGATTGTTTCCATGTACAAGTGGGACGCTGGCAAGGCGCTGCCGATCATCGAGAAAGAACGCATTTCAACCATCGGCGGTGTACCGGCAATTGCCTGGCAGCTGCTCGAGCATCCGGACCGCGACAAGTATGATCTCTCTTCAATCGAGGTCGTGTCCTACGGTGGTGCGCCGTCAGCGCCTGAGTTGGTCTCTACAATCAAGAAACGGTTTCCCGACGCGGCGCCCGGCAATGGCTGGGGCATGACGGAAACGTGTGCCACGGTTACGCTCAACCTTGGTGAGGACTATGAGAACCGCCCGGACAGCGCTGGTGCGCCTCCGGCGGCTGTCGAACTGAAGATCGTGGGTCCCGACGGAAATGAGTTGCCCGCTGGTGAAGTTGGTGAGCTGTGGTGCAAAAGCCCGTCAAACTGCCGCGAATACTGGAACCGCCCCGACGCTACAGCCGAAACGTTCCGTGATGGCTGGGTTGTAACCGGAGATCTTGCCCGGCTCGATGAAGAGGGCTTCCTCTACCTCGTGGACCGCGCCAAGGACATGCTCATTCGCGGCGGTGAAAACGTCTACTGTATCGAAGTGGAAAGTGCGCTCTACGACCACCCGGCTGTGATGGACGCGGCTGTTGTCGGCATTCCGCACAAGGTGCTTGGAGAGGAAGTCGGCGCAGTCGTGCAATTGAAGCCCGGCAAGGATGTCAGCCAGGACGAGCTGAGAGCGCACGTCGCCAGCCAGCTGGCGGCATTCAAGGTGCCTGTTGAAATCCAGTTCCAGACCGATCCGCTGCCGCGCAATGCCAACGGCAAGATTCTGAAGCCGGAACTGCGTAGCCGCTTCAAATCCCGCGCCTGATCAAGGAGTTCGCTCATGGTACAGAAACGCCGGATCGGCGATACCGACGTCTATCCCATTGGCCTTGGCTGCATGAACCTCAGCCATGCCTACGGCCCTCCAACCGAGCCGGACATTGCCGGACGGCTGCTCAACCAGGCGCTTGATGAAGGGTATGACTTTCTCGACACCGCCACGATCTATGGCGCGGGCGGCAACGAAAAACTGATCTCTGAAGCGATCGGATCGCGTCGGTCAGAGTACTTCCTTGCCAGCAAATGCGTGCTCGGGGTGAAGGATGGCAAGCGTTTCCTCGATGCGCGCCCTGAATCGATCAGGTCGGCTTGCGAAGCCAGTCTCCAGCGCCTCGGCACCGATGTCATCGATCTCTATTACATGCATCGGCCTGATCCGTCGGTGCCGATCGAGGATTCAGTGGGCGAGCTGTCGAGACTGGTTGAAGAGGGCAAGATCCGTTTCATCGGTCTCAGCGAAATGGGCTCAGGTCTCGTCCGGCGCGCGCATGCCGTCCATCCGATTGCCGCGCTCCAGACCGAGTACTCGCTTTGGGTTCGCAATCCTGAGATCGCTGTTCTGGAGACCTGCCGGGAGTTGGGCATCGCGTTTGTGGCCTTTTCGCCTGTCGGTCGCGGGTTCCTTGCCGATCCGCCATTCGATCCGGCGACCATGCACGAGTCAGACTTGCGTAGCCGCTTCCCGCGCTTCAGTCCGGAAAACTATCCGGGCAATCTCAAGCTGCTTGAGGAGGCGCGGAGCATCGCGACTGAAGCCGGGTGCTCTGTAGCCCAACTTGCCTTGGCGTGGCTGCTCGCAAAAGGCGACGATATCCTGCCCATACCGGGCACGACCAATCCGCAGCACCTCTCAGAGAATTTCAGATCCGCTCAGGTCGTTTTGAGTGAGGATCTGGTCACGCGTCTGGACAAGCACTTCCGTCCCGAGAGCGCCGTCGGGCCTCGCTACTCCCCACCCATGCAGCGGACCGTTGATACCGAACAATTCGATTTCGAATTGGCAGGAAGCTGATGTCCGAAGATCGCGACGATATTGGAAGTTTCGGTAAGTCCGTCGCGTTGGAGAAACGCGAGACGGCGGATGATGGTCGCCGTTTCTCACCTTCCGCAGCTCGGAATCGTGCGCCGATCGGTGATGTTTTCGAGACCGTCATGCCGCTGGACGGCGTAATCCTGGAAGTCGCGTCCGGCACGGGCGAGCACGGTGCATACATGACCGAGCGTTTTCCAGAACTTCGCTGGATCTATTCGGACGTCGACGAGAAGAGCATGGCCAGTCAGAAGGCCTGGGTTGCGCATTCAGACGCTGACGGCAGGCTGTCTGGTCCTATCCGCCTCGATGCGAGCGCTGTCTCTTGGGACGAGGCGGAGCTGAGCGCGCCGTTTGATGCAGTCTATTGCGCGAACATGATTCACATCGCACCGTTTGAGGCGGCCGAAGGCCTGTTGCGCGGTGCCGGTCGGGTGCTCGGGACCGGAGCGAAACTCCTGCTCTATGGGCCGTTCGCCCGAAATGGTGAGGTCGCCGAGTCAAATGCGCGCTTCAGCGAGGACCTGAAGCGTCGTGATCCGTCATGGGGCGTTCGTGACCTCGACCTCGACCTCATGCCGATCGCAGAACAGGCTGAGCTCATCCTTGATAGGGTTATCGAGATGCCGGCCAACAACCTGATCGTCGTTTTCCGCAAACGTTGAAGTCAGAGCCAGCGCATCCCGCGGAACAGGAAGATCAGACCTGTTGAAAGAGCCACCATACCCAGACAGAGCAGAGTGAAAGCCAGCGAGCTGTCCACGCCCGGCATTCCGCCGAGATTGACGCCAAACAGACCGGTTACGAAGCCGAGCGGCAGGAACACCGCAGAGATGATGGACAGTACAAACAGGCGCTGGTTCATCCGTTCCGCACGCTGTTCGATGACCTGTTCCTGAAGCACGGTTGAACGATCCCGGATCGTGTCCAGCTCCTCACCGATGCGGGTTACCCGATCAGCGATTTCGCGAAGCTGCAGTATTTGTGAACGGCTGAACAGCTGCTCTCCCTCGCGGATCATCTGCGCCAGTGCGTCGCGCTGAGGGATGATGTATCGCCGAAAGGTAAGTACCTTGCGCCGGAAACTGGAAAGGGCAGATTTCGGAAGACTTTCATTCGACGAAAGGATCGTGTCCTCGAATTCATCAGCGCGCTGATCAAGTTCAGAGATGACCGGTTCAATTCGGTCCGTCAGGCGACTTGCAAGGAATGTTACGATGCCCCCGGTCGACTCTGGCACTTCGCCTGCCATGATACGCTCGCTGAGGTCCTGAGCTGCGCGAATGTGAAACGCCCTGAGGGACACCACGACATCAGCGGACATCCAGATCCGCAGGGCGATCATGTCTTCAGGTTCGGAACCCTCATTTGTGTTCACACCGCGCAGGTTGATCAGCAAACCGCCGTCATGTGCAACCGCGCGTGGACGCGTATCCTCCTGGAGGAGGGCCTGGTCGATTACCCGGTCAATACCGCTGTCCCTGTTGAGCCACTCATGAACGGCGGGCGAAAGCCGGTCCAGATGGAGCCACCGCAGGACGCCGGGGCGAGCGGCTGTTCCACCGGTTACGTCGCTCCAGGTCAGCCGCTTGGCATTTCCAGCAGCGTCAAATTCAAACCCATAAATGAGAGGAATGCGGTCCTGATCACTCATGTCCGTTGCTGTATTTCGAAGTAAACGCCGAACGCTTCGATCCAGTCAATCACGTCCTCACCCACGCCTTCTCGCCGAAGGAAGCTTGTAAAGGCAGGCACGAATTCTCGCGGCGGCCCGCAAAGGGCGATCGCGTCATTGATCTGCGGCAGCACGTTCGTGTTGAAATCACGAACAAGCGTTTCTGCATCGTCAGCGAGCGTTGCGATGCGAAGCGCCGTCAGGACAGAGAGGTTTTCAATATCCCCGGAGACGCCTCGCAGGTCCCGGATTGTGCCGCGGTATTGACCGGCGTAGCGATCAAGAACCTGATCGGTTTTCCATTCCACCCACTCAGCCGTACAGGGTTCTGGCTGCGTGACGCAGGCTGACGCCAGCATGGCCGCAGCGGCAGCAAGCAGGGGCAGGCGGGTCTGGCGAATTGTCATTTTCAGTCCTTTCCGCATTTGCCCCAGCTTATACAGAGGCGCGTTCTCAGGCGAAGCGGAAAGTGTTTACTTCGCCATCAGTGGTCACTGTGATGTTCGCGCCGACCGGTGAAGAGTCTTCCCGTAACTTCTCCAGGGCTTCCGGCGCGGCCACGGCAGCAAACCTTTTGCCATCCGCTGTACGCGCAAATACAACTCCATGCGCGGGGCCTTTCTTGCCGTGAACGACGGTGTACGTCTCGATCGTGCCGTTGGTCGGCGCATTTTCCAGATCAATCTTCTCATTTGCCTTGGCGCGCTTCGCGACAGGCTTGAACTCATCCGGCCTTGTTGTCGACCAGACGCCGACCGCTTCCTTCGTCATCCAGCCGCCATTGGCGAGGACGAGGCCAAAACTACCGGGATCGGCGCGTAGCGTGTCGCTCATGCTGGCGAGACCGTGCATGGAGTAATTGTTGCCTGCGCCGCCGAAGAAGGGGAGACCGCCGGTTTGCGTGAGCGGGCGTGTGTCCGCTGATGGGTCAATATCCAGCGCCTGGCAGGCTGACTGAACCGCGCAAGGGAAACAGGAATAGAGGTCAAAGTGCTTGATGCTGGCACCGGACTTGCCGGCCTGCGACAGCGCAGCGCCGACTGCGTGATCCATTGCCCAGGAGCCATCAAGGCGTGGGCGTTCGGAAATAAAGTCGTCACTCGCTTCGCCGCCGCCATGGAGGTAGACGCGCTTCTCTTTCGCAATCCCAAGCTCGTCGGCCTTGTCTTCAGACATCATCAGTATGGCCGCGCCCTGATTTACCGCGTCCTGCGCGATGAACCATTTCAT
>JAYZBJ010000099.1:0-24447 GCA_036338795.1 Pseudomonadota bacterium
CCCGTCTGTGCATTGCAGGTGACGCTAAGCCAATGCCAGCTGAGCCAATACCTGCCAAGCGGGGAATTGCCTTGCATACACCCCTTAGGATTGCATGAATGTGGCCCAGAAAAGACCGGGAGATTGGTTATGGGACCTATCAAGACGATTGCGGCGCTGGTGGCGGGTGCCTTCCTGACAGCCTGCGCATCGACAATTCCATCAGACCAGACCGTCGCGGAATACTGTGCTTCACCGGACCGTGCAGGCGAGTCCGTTTGCCGACTGAATGTCGAGGTCGACGGCAATACGACCGCGCTCGCTGATACACGTCTCAGCCTAGAAGAGGCGCGGGCGATTGCGGATGCGGCGATGGTATCTGCCGACGAAGCAGGCGCTGCGGCCGCATCGGCCCAACAGGCCGCGGACGAAGCGCTCGACCGGGCCAATCAGGCGTTGGAGATGAGCAATCTCGATTGCATGACGAATACGATCAACAAATCGGACACCGGGTCGTGCCCCACCGGCTACACGGTAATGAGCTGCACACAGACGCGCTATACGCATGCTGCTGGCGGTCTCTCTTTCCTGCGTGAGATCGATAATGAGCAGTGCCGGTTTAATAGCCGCGTGCTGGAAATGGATGTTCGCTGCTGCCGCCGGGCAGACGCAGCTGGTCTCCAGCAGTCTATGGCTCCCGCCAACTACTGATCTTTGTTGCTGCGGTGCACAAGTTTCCGGGTTGTCACGTGTGGACGACCGACGATTTCCTGTAACATATCGGCATGTTAATTGCAGTGACGAGACCCCGGCCTGTTTCCTAGAGGCTGAAGCTGCAAAGCAATAAAGCGGATCGAATTGGCATGTGCGGAATCATCGGAATTCTTGGAAACGAACCGGCAGCCCCGCGACTTCTCGAGGCGCTGCGGCGACTGGAATATCGCGGCTATGACAGTGCGGGTATATCCACTCTCGACGCCTCCGGGGCGCTCCAGCGCGTGCGCGCGCCAGGCAAGCTGAAAAATCTTGAGGCCGAGCTTGGCAAAGTCGAGCTGACAGGCAAGCAGGGCATCGGACATACGCGCTGGGCGACGCACGGTTCGCCTACCATTGGCAATGCGCACCCGCACGTCTCAGGGCGTGTCAGCGTCGTGCACAATGGCATCATCGAGAATTTTCGTGACCTACGCCAGGAACTGGAAGGCAAGGGCCACACCTTCGAGACGCAGACGGATACCGAAACCATTGCGCACCTTATCGCTTCCAACCTCAAGGAAGGCATGAGTGAGGTCGATGCCGTGAAGGCTGGCCTGTCTCGCCTGGAGGGGGCGTTTGCTCTGGCATTCCTGTTCGAGGGACGTCCGGACCTGCTCATCGGCGCACGCAAGGGATCTCCGCTGGCCATCGGTGTTGGTGACGGTGAAATGTATCTTGGCTCTGATGCGCTCGCGGTCGCGCCATTCACAAACCGGGTCGTCTACCTTGAAGAGGGCGACTGGTGTGTGCTGACCCGCGAAGGTTATGAGGTGTTCGATGAGAAGGGGCGTGCTGTTGAGCGCCAGATGACCATCGTCCAGGGCGCGGGCGCCGCGGCGGAGAAGGGCAATTATCGCCACTTCATGCAGAAGGAAATCTTCGAGCAGCCTGACTCCACGGCCCGGACGATCGGTGCCTATCTGAACGTCTTGAACCAGACCGTTACGCTGCCGGATGGTAATGGCAGCGCCATCGACTGGAATGAAATCACCAGTCTTCACATGGTTGCCTGCGGCACCGCTCACTATGCGACCCGCGTCGCCGAATACTGGTTTGAACAGGTCGCCGGCCTTCCGGTGAAAACGGACATCGCGTCTGAGTTTCGCTATCGCGACCCGGCATTGCCGAGAACAGGCGGTCTGGCCTTGTTTGTCAGCCAATCTGGCGAGACGGCCGATACGCTGGCGGCGCTGCGCTACTGCAAGGCGCAAGGCTTGAAGACGGCAGCGGTGGTCAACGTGCCGACATCAACCATTGCACGCGAGGCCGATCTTGTCCTGCCAACGCTGGCAGGGCCAGAGATTGGCGTAGCGTCGACCAAGGCCTTTACCGCACAGCTTTCAGCCCTGGCGGCTGTCGCCATTTCGGCGGGGCGCGCCCGCGAAGTGCTCTCACGTGATGCGGAGATCCGCCTTGTCCGGGCACTCACAGAATTGCCGCGTCTTATCTCGACCACGCTAGGCCTTGATGAGCGCATCGAGACGCTCGCACGCGACATCGCCAAGGCGACGGATGTGATCTATCTCGGTCGCGGCGTCCATTATCCGATCGCGCTGGAAGGCGCGCTCAAGCTGAAAGAGATCAGTTATATTCACGCGGAAGGCTATGCCTCGGGCGAGCTGAAGCATGGGCCTATCGCGCTGATCGATGAAGAGACGCCGGTCGTGTTTGTCGCCCCGTTCGACGGGCTGTTCGACAAGTCGCTCTCAAACCTGCAGGAAGTGGCGGCACGGCGCGGGGAGGTCATCCTGATCTCTGACGAGTCTGGATTGCGTGCGGCGGGCGAAGCGCCGGCTCACCGGATCGCGCTTCCCGATTGTGACCCGTTCATCGCGCCGATCCTTTATTCCATCCCGGTGCAGCTGCTGGCTTATCATGTGGCCGTTGAAAAAGGCACGGATGTCGACCAGCCGCGTAACCTGGCGAAATCGGTCACGGTCGAATAGGCGCGTTTCGCGTCTAAAGGAAAAGCCCCGGCAGCACTGGCTGACCGGGGCTTTTTATTGGGTTTGCCTCAGTTTGCTGTCGATCAGACAACCGAACCTGCCCTCAGAAGAGCAAGCCCTGTAAGGCCGGCCGCCAGCGGGAGGCTGAGCAGGGCTGCAATGACGCCCTGTGTGGTTTCAACGCGGGAGGAAACGCTCATTGTTTTTTGTCCTAGTCGTTTCACGGGACAGACACATCATCCGCCCCTGACCATCATATAGACAGGGATGAAGAATAATCAATGAACGATTTTGAAAATATTTAGCGTTTAAGATCACCGCTGAATTCGACGCCATGCCTCAGGCCGGCAATAAGGATGTCTATGACGCCAAACAGCTCCCGTTTGAGCTTTTCGAGAGTCAGCAGCGAATAAAGCTGCGGAAAACGGAACTTCATCAGTGCTGACTGGATCATCTCCGATGCGAAGTTCACATCCTTCATCGGTGCAAATGTACCGGCGGCAATACCATCCTCGAGGATCTGGTTTAGATAGATCCGCTCCTGCGCCAGCCCCTCATTGAAGAAGAGGGGGCGTTCGTCGCTCAGAACCTCCGCGACCTCCAGAATTTTGGCGTCTTTCTGGATGGCATCAAATGTATGTGTGAGCCCGTACTCAAAGAACTTCCGGAGCCGGTCAGGCGCGGCAATGGGCTCGCGCGCAATCTCGGCATAGGTCTGGTAGAGTTCCAGGTTGAACTTCCGCGCCATCGCCTCGGCAATATCGATCTTGGAGGCAAAGAAACGGTAGATGTTACCGGCCGACATTCCACAGTCGCTGGCAATTTCAGACATGGTCGTCTTGCCGTAACCGTAATGCACGATACGGTTCATTGCAGCTTCCAGGATTTGCTGTCTGGTGTCGGTTTTGTCATTCATGGGACACAGAGTAAGCGAATTGTCTGAATGATCAACGAATTCTTCAGCAGATTTCCTGCGGATGACAGCGAGGGCATATGCAATCTATAGGCATTCTTGGCGGCGGTGCATGGGGGACAGCCTTGGCCTACACAGCACACCAGGCTGGACGCGATGTCCGGGTCTGGGCGCGTGAGGATGAGGTGGTCGATGACCTGTCGGCCGGTCGGGGCAATCCGACTTTCCTGCCCGGTGTGGATCTGCCAGCAATTGCGGCGTCAACTGAGCTGTCGGATCTCGCTGACAGCGATGCCATTCTCTCGGTCGTGCCAGCCCAGCATTCGCGGCGCGTCTTTTCAGACCTCGCGCCGCACCTTCCGGCCGGCACGCCCGTACTTCTCTGCTCAAAGGGCATCGAACAGTCGACACTCAGCCTGATGAGCGATGTGCTGACGCAGACCATTCCGCACGCGACACCAGCGGTGCTCTCGGGGCCGAGCTTTGCGGCGGACGTCGCCCGAGGATTGCCAACCGCCGTCACATTGGCCTGCGAGGACAAGGCACTCGGCGAAACGCTCATGAAGGCGATTGGGCGCCCGACCTTTCGCCCCTACTGGTCAGATGACCTGATCGGCGCTGAGGTGGGCGGTGCGGTGAAGAATGTTCTCGCCATTGCGTGCGGGATTGTTGAGGGCCAGCAGTTGGGCCGCTCTGCCCATGCGGCCCTCATCGCGCGCGGGTTCGCAGAGATGACCCGCTTGACGGTCGCAATGGGCGGAGAGGCTCAGACGCTGTCTGGCCTTTGCGGCCTTGGAGACCTGGTGCTGACCTGCTCGTCCGTCCAGTCCCGGAATATGAGCTTCGGCAAGGCGCTTGGAGAGGGCCAGTCGGCAGAAGAAATCCTTGGCGCCCGCAATTCTGTTACCGAGGGCGTGGCAACTGCTCCGGCCCTCATCAAGCTTGCCCGGAATAACGGCGTCCAGATGCCGATCTGTCAGGCCGTTGACGACATCCTTGCCGGGCGTGCAAGCCTGCAGGGCGTGATATCCGCACTTCTATCCAGACCCTTTACCGAGGAAGGCCTGTAATATGCCTCTTTTTCTCCTGAATGCCCGTGACAAGCCGAACGCGACAGAGCTGCGGATGCAGCACAGGCCGGCCCACCTCGATTGGGCTGCCAAGCACAAGGACCGCATTCGCATGGCAGGCCCGGTCTTCTCTGATGACGGAGAAACGTTCGCTGGCTCCACCTTTGTTGTCGAATTTGATAGTCTGCATGACGCAGAAGCCTGGGCAGCACAGGACCCTTATAATCAGGCGGATCTGTTCGCATCGGTCGAGATCATGCCGTTCAAGTGGCTTCTGGGAGACGGAAAGCCGGACTAATGAGAGCCTTCGTCAGTGGGAATCTGAACTATTCAAGCTGGTCGATCCGGGCGCTGCTTGTCGCCCGTCAGATCGGTCTTGAAGCTGAAGAAAAGATCATCCCGCTCGACATGGCCGATACGGTCAAACGTATCTCAGCCTTCAGTCCCACGCAGAAGGTTCCACTTCTGATCTGGGATGACGAAACGATCTGGGATTCGCTCGCCATCATCGAGTGGCTGGCAGAGCGCTTTCCTGATCGTGGCGTCTGGCCAGAAGGTCCGAAGGCGCGCGCTCGCGCACGGTCGATTTCGGCCGAGATGCATTCCGGCTTCCCGGTGCTTCGCAAGCTGTGCCCGATGGATATTCGGTCGCGGCACGCCACGCCTGAGCTGACCGAAGCGCTCGCGGCAGATATCGCGCGTGTGGACCGGATCTGGACCGAGACGCGAGAGTCTTTTGCCGAGAACGGTCCGTTTCTGTTCGGTGAATGGTGTGCAGCTGACGCTGTTTACGCGCCCGTGGTCACACGCTTCCGGACCTACAAGCTCCCCCGCTCCGGGCGAGCACAGGAGTATATGGACGCCGTGCTCGCGCACCCGCTGATGACCGAACTTGAGAAGCAGGCTGAGGCAGAGCCCTGGACAATCGTCTACGGTCCTGACGGCTCGCGCGCTTCCCTCAGGACTTAGGGAAGTTCATCAGGTCGTAGCCAAGATCGTAGCGGAAAAGCTCCTTCACCTTGGCGCGGTAGATTTCAAGCGCCTCTTCGGTGAATTGCTCTTGCAACGGTGTCTTGCGGAACTGAAGCACATTCGCTTCGCCTTCCGGGTCCACCTTCTTGGCCATCGCGTCCTTGGTGCCCGCTTTCAACGCTGCGTCGATGGCTTCGGGCTTGAGCGCAATTTTCCAGTGGGCTGCCATGCCACCGATAATCGCGCGGGGGTTGGCGCGCGTGTCTTCATAATGGACGCGGTAAATGCGATCCTTCGCCGTCTCCATGACCTCGCCCCAACGGTTCCAGAACCGGGCAAGCCAGTAGAGATCGCAACGATAGACCGAGCCCGATGGGTCACCGCGAAGGTAATCCAGCCAGTCAACATTCAGCTCGTGGTTCCATTTGGTGTGATGGCTCGCCAGGATACTCATGGGGTGACGGACGAAAAGCACATAAGGCGGCAGGCTCGCGAGCTGCCTTGCCCAGCCCCAGTCTGCGAAGCGGTGCGGAATCGTATGGCTGAAGGCGAGGCGCGGCAGTTCCTTGAACGTCGGCTTGTCTTTGGGCCAGCCGATATAGGGCCGCACAGCGTTCTCCGAAAAATATTTCGGGCGCTCGACGCCAAACGTGTCCGCCAGCGCCACGGAGAACATGTACTTGACCCAATGGGTGCCGGAGTTCTTCGACGTGACAAGCACGCCATCAAAGGCACGATGGCGAAGGATGGAGAAGTTTCCCCAATTGTCCTTGCGAAGCCGTTTTGCGTAAGCGGTATCCATTTCTGCGCTTTTATTGTTAGCCGTGGCTGCTGCCAAGCGGTTCAGTTCAGGCCGGACTTGCGACGCCAGATCTGGATCAGGTCCCGTTCCTCGACCGTCACATTGCCGTCGGCGACAGCGACATTTTCGAGCATGGCGCAAAGGTCATCAAACTCCTTGGGCCCCATGCCCGGCGATTGCACCACCACATCACTCATCCGTGCCATGACAGCGTGAGGGGCAGGCGCCTCGCGGGAGCGCCAGCCGGCCTGGGTCAGCCAGTCCTGCGCCTCTTCGTCGGTGAAGTTGAAATGCTCCATCATCTCGGCCCGGATGGCCGCTTCCTGGGTCGCACTGACCGTGCCGCGCGTGCGGGCAATTTCCAGCATCATGATGGCGGCTGCTTCCCGTGGATCGTTGACGGAACGCAGGCCGGTCTTCCCGGCGCGCCGCTGAAAGCCGTATTTGCGCGGCATGTTCGCGACCGTTTTCGCCGCTTCATAGCCGCCGCGCGCCGCACCCGAAATCATCTTTATCCGCCAATACCAGACGGCGATGAAGGTGATCAGTCCGATCAGGGCGAGAAGGATGTGCATGAAAAACTCCCCGGCAGGGCTGCCTGCCGGGGAGTGTACGCCTTGTGGTTAAGGATATGAAGCGTCGAAATAGGGCGTCCCTATTCGGGTGCGTCCGTCTCTTCTTCAGCCTCGTCACGATTGAGATGTGCCTGTGCGACAACATAGGCGCGGATCGCTTCAGCGTCCTGCGGCGTCACGACGTCGGCAAAGGATACCATGCCGAGATCGCTGAGGTTGCCGTCGATGATCACGCCCTTCCACGCTTCCTCGCTGGCAGTGTAAGCCGACCAGCGCAGGTCCGGCAGCACGCCTGAGGAAATGCCGAACACGCCATGGCAAACCGCGCAGTTGCGCGAGTAATGGACGAGACCGGCCTGGATCAGCTCTTCGTCGCCAAACGGTTCGGTCTTCGGTTCCGGGTCGACAATCAGCGTCTCGTCAAGCTCGGGTACGGTTGCTTCACCGCCAAGCTTGAAGGTTACGACCTTGCCGAGGGCCGGTGGGACGGCATCCTTGAACATCATGCCAGCCGCAAGGCCGAAGGCATGGCCCCACCCGGTCGTAATGGTCACGTACTGCTCACCGTCCACCTCATAGGTCGACGGGCCGGAAAGGGCACCGGAATGAAGTTCCTCGCTCCAGAGCTTTTCGCCCGTCTCAGCATCATAGGCGATGAAGGTGCCGTCGAGACGGCCCTGGAAGACGATGCCGCTTGCGGTCGACAGGATGCCACCATTCCACGCTGCGTCATGTTTCACGCTCCAGCGGGCTTCCTGTTTGACAGGATCCCATGCGACAAGCGTGCCGGATGCTGCTGAACGCAGGGCTTTCACCGTGCCCGGTGGATAGCGAACGGGAATGCCGGCCGCGAAGTCCATGCCGGTATTCCATTTCGCCGGCTTCGAATTGAAGCGAAGGTCGGTGATGTAGGCCTGACCAAGTTCCATTGCTGGAATATAGACCAGACCGAGATCCGGGTTCATCGCCATCGGATGCCAGTTGTGAGCGCCGTAAGGTGCGGGCACCTGAACGAAGCCATTATAGGTCGCCGGGTCATTGTTGCGTGCTTCGGGATTCTCGATGGGGCGGCCATCCTCATCCAGGCCCTCGGCCCAGTTCAGCGTGGCGAATGGCTCGCCTGAGATGAATTCCCCCGTCTCCGCATCGACGACGTAGAAGAAGCCGTTCTTTGGGGCCTGCATGGCGACACGGCGCGTCTCACCATTCTCGCCGAGGGGCAGGTCCGCCAGGATGATGTGCTGGGTGGCGGTGTAGTCCCAATTGTCACGCGGCGTTGTCTGGAAGTGCCAGTTGTACTCCCCCGTGTCGGCGTCGACGGCGACGATGGATGAGACAAAGAGGTTGTCGCCATCGCTGCTCGGGTCGCGCAGGTCGGCATTCCACGGTGAGCCGTTGCCGACGCCAAAGATCACCTGATCGTTCTGGGTGTCATAGACGATAGAATCCCAGACAGTGCCGCCGCCACCATCGGTGGTCCATGCGCCATCATCGCCCCAGGTATCGTTGGCAAGCTCTTCGAAGATGGCGTCAGAAGCTGCGCCGTCCGGTTCCTTGTTCGGGTTCGGGACGGTGTAGAAGCGCCAGGTCAGATCGCCCGTTTCTGCGTCGTATGCGGAAAGGTAACCGCGAACGCCCAGCTCTGCGCCGCCGTTGCCGATGAGCACATTGCCTTTGACGATGCGCGGCGCGCCTGTGATCGTGTACGGCTTGGACTGGTCTACCGTGACCTTGCTCCACACCACGTCGCCTGTCTTTGCGTCCAGCGCTTCCAGGCGACCGTCGATGACGCCGACATAGACCTTGCCATCATAGACGGCGACGCCGCGGTTCACGACATCGCAGCACGCTTTCACGCCGACCGCCTTGTCGACGTTGGGGTCGTGGACCCAGAGCTCTTCGCCGGTGACAGGATCGAGGGCGTAAACGACGGACCAGCTTGAGGTCAGGTACATGACGCCATCGACGACGATTGGCGTGGACTCGATGCCACGTCCCGTCTGCAGGTCATAGGTCCATGCAGGCGCCAGCTCGGAGATATTCTCCTTCGTGATCCCCGTCAGTGCGGAATGGCGCTGCTCGTCATAGGTGCCGTTATAGGTCAGCCAGTCTTGAGGCGTTGACGCTGCATTGAGCAGGCGCTCATCATCCACGGCTGCGCTGCCCGTAGACGTTACAGTTTCCGTTTCGGTTTCAGCATTGGCGTCCGGTGCCGTATCCGCACCTTCCTCCGCTGGATTGCCGCAGGCTGACAGCCAAAGGGCCGACATCGCAGCTGTCGCAAGCACTCGCCTGATTGTCATGATCGCTCCCAGTCATTTCCTCTCGGTGCCACCCCTTTCTTGCCGAAGGGTAGGCGGTCACCGGGCATGCTACGGGATTGATGGCACTTGTCGAGATAGACCTAGGGTAAGCGTCAGGCCCCAGCTGCAGCAACAAGGTCGGATTGGGCTGCATCAATGGCGGCGGTGACGATGCTGCGCCACTCATCGACCGTTGATGCCTCGGCGGCGCCGGCTGGGAAATTGACGGATCGTGATGCGCTGACCACGCCGCCCACCAGGCGATTGCCCTGTTTTATAAAGCCCGCAAGCGCCTCTGCTGCGCCAGCACCCTGGGCGCCATATCCCGGCACGAGGAACATGGCTTTCGGCGCAAGCGCCCTCAGGCGACGGGCTTCGTCCGGGCCGGTGGCACCCGTGACCAGCATCAGGCCAGACCAGCCGCTGTCGCCCTCAAGTTGCTCGATTGATGGCGCGAGCGCCTCGACGACACGTTCAAACAGCGGCGCGCCGTCCAGCGCTCTAGACTGAAAGTCGGCCGAGCCGGGATTGGACGTGCGTGCGAGGACGATCACGCCCTTTCCGTTCGCCTTGGCCGCGTCAACGTGAGGCTTGATCGTGTCGAGCCCCATATACGGGTTGATGGTCAGCGCATCGCAGGGGAACGGTGCGTTTGCCTCTAAGAAAGCGGACACATAACCCTGCGCCGTCGATCCGATATCGCCGCGCTTGGCGTCCATCAGCACAACGAGGCCAGCATCACGGGCCGCTTCCAGAATTCGCGTCAGGGACCGCATGCCCTGCCAGCCATGGCGCTCGAAGAATGCCGATTGCGGCTTCACCACGCCGGCCCTGCCCGTCATCGCCTCGACAAGGGCAATACCCCACCGTTCAAGGCCATCCGGCGTGTCACCGCCGAACAGGGCGGGCAGACGCCCGGCGTGGGGATCTATGCCCACACAAAGAGGGCCGAAGCGTTCGGTCGCCTCAACCAGCCGGTCTGCGAATGCTGTCATGAATTCGTTCCAACCTCGCAGGCAACCTTCACGACCTGAAGGCTCTGACGGGCCCAGTCTGCGGCGCCGCCATAGGATTTGGGAGTGATGTCGATCGGTCGTTCGCCAAGTGGCTCCACGCCCTGTTCTTCGAGGAAATGGCCGATCGCTTCGGGGGAGGCGCTGTAGATGCGGCCGCGTCTCGGGCTCTCTGCGATGATGACACCGCGGACCCGGCCCTGATCGTCATAAACCGGGCCACCGCTCAAACCGCCGAGCGGGCCGGTGAGGTCACTCGTCCGGCCGGTTTCAGCCCAGGCGAGCACCGATTCCTCGCCGCTGCGAAGACCGCTCATCACGAGGCGGGACCGGGCGATCAGGCGGCTTGCAGCCTCACCAGGGCGCCCCTGAGGGTAGCCGACATGGAAGCCATACGTTCCGATACGCAGGTCAGGAGAGGTATCGAGCGCTACGGGCGAAAGGCTTGGCCGTGCAGTCAGGAGCGCGAGATCGCTCTTTTCCGACAGGGCGATACCCTCGACGGGCAGGTACTGTCCCGGCGCGACAAGAAGCGAAACGTCATCACAGCCCTCAACCACATGGCGGGCAGTCAGGTAGTGGCCCTGCGTGTCGATGGAGAAGGCCGTGCCGATACCGTCTTTCGGAGATTCGACCCGCACGAGTACGGTTTCGTCGAAGGCGGAAGGTGGCGGCAGCGTTGCGCCTTCGCTTTCGACAAGGTCGGGAGAGGCTGGTGGCGCATCCTGGCTTGGTGTGGTCGCAAACACGCCGCCGACGATTGCCAGCAGGGCGAGTGTATAAACCAGCCAATCAGGAATAAAGCGCAAAAGCCGTCCTCCTCCTACAGCCGTTGAAGGGCCGGGTCCCAAAGCCCGGCAGCCAATAATAGTGCACTCGCAAGCTTTGTCGAAATCAAGACGATTGCCGCCCCTGCTTCATCATTCTGAATGCGTTGTGGGACATCACGTAGGAGCAGGTCCGTCAGCCTGTAAGCGAGGAGCTGCAGAATTAACGCGACGAACCCCCAGAGAATGAGGTCGAGCAACGAAACGCTGGAGGCGAGGCACGATGCCAGCGGAATGGCGAGGCCGACAATTGCGCCCGCCAATGCAAGGCCGGCGGTCGCGTTACCACCTTTAACGAGGGCCAGTTCTTTCCAGGGTGTGAGCAGGACGTAGATCGTTGATGCGAGGATCAGCATGCCGCCTGCAGTGCTCGTCCAGATCAGGAAAGTTGGAAAGCCCGCCTGGAAGGACTGTAAAACTGAACTCATGCCCACCTCGGTCTGTTGTCTTTTACAGCTTTGTCCTAAACAAGCCCGAAGCCTCACTCAAGAACATTGGAGCAAACATGCTGCATCGCGGAAAGACTGCGCTGATTACAGGGTCCACCAGCGGGATCGGAAAGGCGATCGCTGAAGCGCTGGCCGCGGAAGGCGCTAATGTTGTCCTGAACGGTCTGGTCAAGCCGGGTGAGGACGAGGCGATCGTTGCAGATTTTGAAGAGCGGTTTGATGGTGCGGTGGGCTTTTCAGGCGCAGACCTGACAGATCCCGACGCGATTGAAGGCCTGATCGGCTACGCCGAGAAAGAGTTCGGCGGCGTCGATATCCTCGTGAACAATGCCGGCGTACAGCATGTCTCTCCCATTGAGGAATTTCCGGTCGCAAAGTGGGACCTGATCATCGGCCTGAACCTCACGGCGGCGTTCCACACGACCCGTCTTGTCATGTCGTCGATGAAGGAAAAGGGGTGGGGGCGCATCGTCAATACCGCCAGCGCGCACGCCCTTGTCGCCTCGCCATTCAAATCCGCCTACGTCGCGGCCAAACACGGGATCGCCGGCCTTACAAAAGTGGTTGCGCTCGAGGGCGCGCAGCACGGGGTGCGCTGTAACGCGATCTGCCCTGGTTATGTTCACACACCGCTGGTCGATGCGCAGATTACCGATACTGCGAAGGCGCGCGGCATCTCCGAGGAGGAGGTGAAAAAGGATGTCCTTCTCGCTGCGCAACCGACAAAGCAGTTCGTCACGGCAGAGCAGGTCGGCGCCATGGCGGTCGTCCTGACCAGCCCGTCGGGCGAGCAAATCAATGGCGCGCTGATGCAGATGGATGGCGGCTGGGTCGCGCAGTAGCGCGACTTGCGCCCCTGCTGATTGTTGCAATCAGGAAGTCGAGCGGTAAACCTTTATTACTCAGCGCGTAAGCTGTGAAAGCAAAATAGTAGGGGGGACACATGTTAAAGACAATCTATATCACCGCCGGCGCAGCGATGCTGGCGGCCTTTGCTCATGGTCAGATCGTAGACTTACCCGAATCATTCAACCGTTTCGACATTTCCGGCGTGAAGCTTGGCGACTCCCCCGATACCGTGATTGAGACGCTCATGGGGCGTGGCTATGAATGCGATTATTCCAGGATGATGAACGCCGACGGAACATTGATCAACTCCAACGGCCATGCTGGATCAATGGAGTGTAAGACGACAGAGCAGGTGGAGCAGAGCCGGGGAGGACCTACACATCGCGCTGAAATGACAGTGGCGTTCGGCAATCGGGATCTTTCTGGTACGGGAACTGATGCAAGCAAGGTCTGCGCGACCTATATCGAGTTTGAAGAAAAATATCCTGACTTGCCCTCGGTCGAAACGATGGATGCACGTTTACGCGGCAAGTATGGCGAGCTCTCGTACGATGGTTACCGCAACAAATGGTCGAAGAGCGGCGCGTCGGCGCCAGACCTTGATGAGCGTAAGGCCGCCTACAAAGTTCAGGAAAAGGCTTGCAACAGTATTCCCAGAGCGGAGCGCATCCCAAAACTGGAATGCTCGCTAGCCGAAGCAGAGCTGCACTACGCATATCTGGCGGGTCGGCCCGCTGATCTTACGGCACGATACTTTCGCGACGCGGGCGATGCATATTCGCGTATCAGGATCATTGCGAACTGGTCCCACTGGGATGCCGTTAGAACGCTAAGGCGCACAACGGCCACTGCGGAAGAGATGCTAGCTGAAGTCCAAGAAGGTCCTGCGATCGACGAGGATGTCGAAACAACTTTCTAGTAGTTCTTCGACAGCGACATTCGATGCTCGCAAGATATCTATTTCTCTGGCACAACTTCCTCCGGGATCGGTGACACGCGCAGGCCGGTGATCTGATTGCGCGTTTTTCGGATCACATCGAAACGATGTCCGTGAAAGGCAAAGCGTTGGCCCGGCTCGGGAATCGTCTGCGACTCATGGATGACGAGGCCAGCCACGGTCACGGCTTCATCGTCCGGGAGGTTCCAGCTGGTAGCGCGGTTCAGGTCGCGAATGGTGACCCAGCCTTCGACCATGACTGAGCCGTCCGCCTGCGGCCGGACACCCTGTACAGGCACGTCGTGCTCGTCACGGATATCGCCGACAATTTCCTCGAGAATATCCTCAAGCGTCAGAAGGCCCTGAAGCTCGCCATATTCGTCAACCACCAGCGCGAAATGGTTTCGCTCCTTCAGGAACAGGTCGAGCTGGTCCTGAAGCGGAGTCGTTTCCGGCACGAACCAGGGCTCACGCAGGAGATCGCTCATGTCGATGTCCTCAATCGTGCCTTTCTCCTGCACGACTGCCCGTAGGAGATCCTTCATGTGAAGGATGCCGGTGATTTCGTCCTCTTCGGCATTGTAGAGCGGGATGCGCGTGTGCGGGCTGCTCAAGGCCTGCCGGATGATGTCGCCGGGTGGCAGGGACGCATCCAGCATGGTGATGTTTTTGCGGTGGATCATGACCTCTTCGACGGTCATATCCTTCAGGTCGAGCGCGCCGACCAGCCGGTGGCGGTCAGCTTCATCCACGCCGCCTTCGGAGTGGTGAAAGTCAATCGCGCCGCGGATTTCTTCTTCTGCCGTAAATGACGCATCAGGTGCGCCAGCACCGACCATGCGCAGGGTGGTGTTCACGATTGCCTGGATCATGACCGTAATCCAGGCAACACCTGCCACGAGCCATGAGATTGGCTTGCCGACGGACATGGCCATCGAGTCTGCGCGCGTGATCGCATACGTCTTCGGCAGCACCTCGGCGAAAACCAGAACCAGCACCGTCATCACAGCGGTTGCGACGGCGACGCCCATCCCACCCGGCATGAGGGTCGCGAACAGGTTGGTCGCCAGCGCGGACGCGAGGATATTGACGAGGTTGTTGCCCAGGAGGATCGCGCCAATCAGGCGTTCCCTGTCCGAGATCAGGGCGCTGACAACCGACGCCCGCTTGTTGCCTTCACGCTCGAGTGTGTGAATTCGGTTTCGAGAGGCTGCGGTAAGGGCTGTTTCCGAGCCCGAAAAAAATGCCGACATCCCGAGCAGTAGCAGGATGGCGACAGCGGTTCCGATAATCATGGCTCAGCCCTGCTGAAGCTCCTCATCTAGAAATTGGCGGACATCCTCAAGATCGGCGTCCGGTTGTATGAAGGCCTGACCCAACCCCTTCGCGAGAATGAGCGGGACCTTGCCGGCGCGGGCCTTCTTGTCCTGCTTCATGGCTTCGGTCAGCGTATCTGCGGGGTAAGGCCCACCGTTCAAGCGGGGAAGGTGTGTGATGAGACCCGCAGTTTCAAGCAGGCTGGACGCACGTTCGGCGTCCTGACCCTGCATGAGCCCTCTGCGGACCGAGTATCTGAGCGCCAGTGCCATTCCGGTGGCAACCGCCTCGCCGTGCAGCAGCGAGGGCTTGAATCCGTTCGCCGCTTCAAGTGCGTGCCCGAACGTATGGCCGAAGTTGAGCAGGGCGCGCACGCCGGCCTCGGTTTCATCCTGCGAAACGATGCGGGCCTTTGCAGCGCAGGATACCGCGACCGCTTCGCCAAGCGCTTCCGGCTCCAGGGCAACGACATCCTTGCCGCGCGTTTCGAGCCAGTCAAAAAACGAAGGATCGTCGATCAGGGCGTACTTGACGATCTCGGCATACCCGGCCAGGCGTTCGCGCTCTGGCAGCGTTTTCAGGACCGACGTATCCGCCAGAACGAGCTGCGGCTGATAGAATGCGCCGATCAGATTCTTGCCGTGACGCGCGTTTACCGCGGTCTTCCCGCCCACAGAGCTATCGACCTGCGCGAGCAACGTGGTCGGCATCTGAACGAACTTCATGCCGCGCTTCATGAGCGAAGCTGCAACGCCAGTCAGGTCCCCAACAATACCGCCGCCAAGGGCAACAAGGACATCATCCCGTCCGGCCCCTTCATCCAGCAACCAGTCAAGCACCTCGCCCAGCGTGTGCCAGCTTTTGGACTGTTCGCCCGGCGCGACGGTTTTCTGGCGCATTTCAAGCCCGACGTCCGAGAGGCTGCCGCGAAGCGTCTCGCTGTAAAGAGCTGCGACGGTTTCATCGGTCAGGACGAAGACGCGTGGCTGCCTGGTGAGCGGCGCTATGTGCTTGCCTGCTTCCTGCAGAAGCGTGTCTGCGATGAGAATGTCATAGCTTCGATCGCCAAGATCGACCTGGACGCGTTTTGTGTCTGTCATCATTTCAGCCATGGCGGGCTTTTGACCACTCATCAAGAGCGAGCAGGATGGCATCGACAGTGGCCTTGTGCGGGCCCTCTTCACTGCGGACGACAAGGTCGGCCTGCTCATAGATCGGCGAGCGCTCCGTGAGCAGGTTGCTGAGAATGCCCTTCGGGTTTTCGGCTTTGAGCAGGGGGCGATGACTTCGTTTGGACACGCGACGCCAAAGCGTCTCGAGGTCCGCATTCAGCCAGATTGTGACGGCTTTCTCACGGAGAAGCGCCCGAGTGTCTGGATCGAGATAGGCGCCGCCGCCAGTGGCGAGCACATGCGGTTGTTCATCCAGCAGGCGTTCGAGAACCCGCCGTTCGCCACGACGAAACTCGGCTTCGCCGTGGAGAGTGAAAATGTCCGAAATGGATAATCCGGCCGCGCGCTCGATTTCATTGTCGCTGTCGTAGAACTTGCGATGCAGCCGGTCGGCGAGACGTTTGCCTACGGTCGACTTGCCCGCACCCATCAATCCGACCAACGCAATCGTGCGGTCTGCGAGGGCCGCCTCAATTCTGCCAGCGTCGATTGAATTATTGCGGTATGCGCTCATCGGGTTTTCGCTTCTCTACTGACTGTCCTATACAGTCTCGCACGATGCGGGCAACAATTCCGGCTGATTCTATGCTGGGGAAAGAGGTTTAACGTTGCGCAAGTGGTTGATCCTGATCGGTGTCCTGATCCTGGTAGCTCTCGGTGTGCTCTGGTGGTTGGGCAGCGAGGTCGAAAATTCGATGCCCGAAGAGGGCGAAGTGCGGATGGAGATCGAGAATGTCTTCTAGGTTCCGCAAGGTCGCCATCGGCCTGACGAGCCTATTGATGGCTGCGCCCGCTATCGCGCAGATCGAATCCAGCGGGCTCGGCGATCTCGATGCATGGGGCGCAAGCTTCCTCGAGCGTGGCGAAAGCCGGTTCGGAAGCGGCCTGTGGTCCAATTCCGATCCTGAATACTTGCTGGCACTCTTCGAGCGAATAGATGTGTCGGCCCTCTCGACGGCGGAGAAAGAGCTTCTCAGTCGCGCGCTCCGGTCTCCGGCCTCTGCGCCAGAGGGGGATCTGGCGGATGAGCTTCAGGGTGTTCGCCTCGACCTGCTCCATGCACTCGGCGAACGCCGTGCGACAGCCAGTCTTGCCGGACAAATGGGCGATGCTCCCGACGATTTTAATTCTGACATCATTCTCTCTGACAACCGGCTCGCACGCGGCGAAGTCGATATTGTTTGCGCCCAGATGAACACATCCGGCGAAGGGCGGTTCTGGTCCGAATTGCGCGCCATTTGCGCGCTCAAGGCCGGTGAGCCAACGTCTGCCGAGCTGGCAATCGAGATCGCGGGACAACAGGAAGGCGCAGAGCCCTGGTTTACCGAAGTCGCATTCGCGATGCTGGCTGAAGCAGAAGACCGACCGCCTGCGCGCTATGGGTCCGGCCTGCAATTGACCCTCTCTGACATGGCCGGGCTGGAGCCTGATGCGGACAGCCTGAGCGCTGACCGGCCGGACGTTGCCGCAATCATTGCGAAAGATGCTGAGCGGTCACTGGATTTGCGGCTGGCCGCCGCTGCGATCGCTGCCGAAGCAGGCCTCCTTTCGGCGAGCCGGCACCGGGGTCTCTATGAAGAGCTGATCGCAGGCGATGAATTTGAGCCGCAATCTGCGACCGAAGCTGCATTTGTGGTGCTGGAAAAGGAAGTCGCGGTCGAAAAGCCGATGATCGACATTTCGCCTGAGACATCTGACGGTCCGATGGACCTGCGTTCGATGACGGGTGGATTTACCGAAGCCATCGAACCAGAAGACCTGGATGAGGCGCCGCTTGCCGAGGAAGATCCCGATGCGATCTCCGTCGCTGAAGAGCAAGCCCTCGCTGTGCGGGAAGCGTTGCGTGACGCGACATCCGACCCTGTGCGCTTTGCAGCGGCGGCTCGCCTGTTTGCTAAGGCGCTTGAGTCGATTCCGGCCAATGAAGACACGTCGGGCGTTGCCCCCGCCTTTGCCGCCGCGGCCCTGTCGAATGGTTCACGCGAGCTCGCGCTCAAATGGCTCGATAATGTCGATGCGGATGAGCAGGACGATGAGGCGCGCTTCAATGCGGCCTTGCTGAGAGGGTACGCCCTCATCCTGGCTGCGGAACGCCCTGCCGAAGAGATTGAGGACATCGTTTCGACACTTCTTGAGACCGGCTATGAAGCGGCGCAGACGCAGGACATCCTTCAGCTTTTCTCCGTCTGGTCCGCATTCGATGTCACACTTCCCGTGATCGCGCGTGCGACACTGGCCCAGTCGGAGATTGATGCCCGTCCGATCGGCTCAGGTATCTTGCTCGCGATTGAGGATGCACAGCGGACGGGCGCCACGGGCGAGGCCCTGCTGACGATCCTGACGCAGACAGACGGGCAGATCGAAACACTGTCCGGAGCAGGGCTTGCAACCGTATTGCGGTCTCTCGGCCGGATGGGCGCGGACGCAGATGCTCAGGCGCTCGCCATGGACGCCGCCCAGCTCCGAACCTTCGTCCGGGACTAAGCGCCGCCTGCTGGCGTTGGTCTAGCGTCCGGTGAAGTTGGCAGGACGCTTTTCAAGGAAGGCGAGCATTCCTTCGCGCGCATCTTCCGATTTGAGGAGTGGCAGGAGCTGCAGGAAAACGTGGTGAACGTGCTCCGTGAACGGCTCTGACAGGCCCATTCGCATCAGGCGTTTCGACGCCTGAACAGCCATTGGCGCGCTCCCGGCGATTTCGCTGGCCAGCGCGCGGGCCCTGTCCATGAGCTCGTCATGGGGCGCAACCTCTGTGCACAGCCCTTCTTCCAAGCATTCAGCGGCTGTCAGCGTGCGACCGGTAAAGATCAGCTTGGCGGCTTTCTCCCAACCGAGCATCCTTGGCAGGAACCAGGTTCCGCCTGACTCAGGTACAATGCCGCGCTTGGTAAATGCGGCGGCCATTTTTGCCTTGTCCGACATGATGCGGATATCGCAGCCGAGCGCCGTATCCATGCCATAACCTGCGGCGCCGCCATTAATCGCGCAGATGGTCGGCGTATCCATGTTGAACATGACTGTTGGTGGCGTGTTGCGAAGGTCGAGATGCGCGGCAGAAGTCGCGCCAGAGCCAATGCCTTCGCCCTTGGTGGCGCTCTCAAGGTTTAGCCCGGCGCAAAAGGCGCGGCCCGCTCCCGTAAGGATCACGCAGCGAACATTCTTGTCGGCGTCCGCTTTCAGTAGGGCCTGACTGAGGCCATCCAGCATCGGGCCCGAGATGGTGTTCATCCGCTCAGGCGCGTTCAGCGTGATTGTGGCGATGTTGTCGCTGACCTCGTAGATCAGCTCCTCAAACACTGCGGCAGTATCCGGCATGTCTCTCTCCCATTGTTTGGAGAGAGCCTAATCCTTCAGCGCCACCCTGCCTATCGGTGACGTTGCGGCTGGTAGGCGCCTATCGGGCTTCCGGGTCCGACCCGCCATTCACACGGGCGCGCAAATCCTTGCCGGGGCGGAAGAAGGGAACCGTCTTCGCTTCGACTTGGACTTTTTCGCCGGTGCGCGGGTTTCGGCCGACACGCGGCTTGCGCTCGCGCACGGAGAAGGCTCCGAAACCGCGTAGTTCGACCCTGTTACCCTCGGCCAGCGCCTGGGCAATCTCCTCGAGGATGATCGCAACGATCTTCTCGAGATCATCTTGCTTGAGGTGACTATACTCCTCAGCAAGTTTCGCAATGAGTTCTGACCTGAGCATGACTTTGTTTGTAAACGAAATTTGGGGCGGAAACCAGTGGCTCCGCCCCAAACAATACCTAGATTTTTTGTCATGATGCAGACGCGGGGCCTGCAACAGCGGACTTATTCGGACTCTTCGTCGTCCGATTTCTTGGCTGCGGCAGCCTTTTTCGCCTTGGGCGCATCCTCTTCCGGAACATCGTCGCCTTTGGCGAGCGCTGCACCGAGGATGTCACCGAGGGACGCACCGCTGTCGGCAGAACCGTACTGCTTGACGGCTTCCTGCTCTTCGGAGATCTCAAGCGCCTTGATCGAGACAGCAACGCGGCGAGCCGCCTTGTCGATCTGCGTTACCTTGGCGTCGAGCTTGTCACCGACAGAGAAGCGTTCCGGACGTTGCTCAGAGCGGTCACGCGAGAGGTCAGAGCGGCGGATGAAGGCCGTCATGGCCGGCTCGCCGAACTGAACTTCGATGCCACCAGAAGTAACTTCGCTGACCGTGCAGGTCACGGTGTCGCCGCGGCGGACTTCCATGTCCGACATCGGGTCGCCAGCAAGCTGCTTGATGCCCAGAGAGATACGCTCTTTTTCGACATCGACGTCGAGAACCTTCGCGCGGACGGTGTCGCCCTTGTTGAAGTTCGCAATCGCCTGTTCACCCGGAGCATCCCAGGAGATGTCGTTGATGTGAACCATGCCGTCGAGTTCCGGGCCGAGACCGATGAACAGACCGAATTCCGTGATGCCACGGACTTCGCCTTCGACTTCGGTGCCGGACGGATGCTCTGCCATAAAGGCCGACCAAGGATTGTCCTGCGTCTGCTTCAGGCCGAGGGAGATGCGGCGCTTTTCAGCGTCGACGTCGAGAACCTCAACCATGACTTCCTGAGACGTGGAGACGATCTTGCCCGGATGGACGTTTTTCTTGGTCCAGCTCATTTCGGAGACGTGGATCAGGCCTTCGACGCCATCTTCCAGCTCCACGAATGCACCGTAGTCGGTGATGTTCGTGACGGTACCCGGCAGGCGCGTGCCAACCATGTACTTGCTTTCGACGCCTTCCCAAGGATCGGCTTCGAGTTGCTTCATGCCGAGCGAGATGCGCTGGGTGTCCTGGTTGATCTTGATGATCTGGACTTTGACCGTGTCGCCAACATTGACGACCTGGCTCGGATGGTTGATCCGCTTCCAGCTCATGTCGGTGACGTGCAGCAGGCCATCGATGCCGCCGAGATCAACGAACGCACCATAATCGGTGATGTTCTTGACCACGCCCTCGCGGACATCGCCTTCGGTCATCGCTTCGACGATTTCTGCGCGTTGTTCTGCACGGCTCTCTTCGAGGATTGCGCGGCGGGAAACAACGATGTTGCCGCGTGCGCGGTCCAGCTTGAGGATCGCGAACGGCTGAACTTCACCCATAAGCGGGGAAACGTCGCGAACCGGACGGATGTCGACTTGCGAACCCGGAAGGAACGCGTTGACGCCGCCGAGGTCGACCGTGAAGCCGCCTTTGACGCGGCCAGAGATCGCGCCCTTGACCGGCTCGTCCTTGTTGTAGCTGTCTTCGAGCTTGATCCAGCTCTCTTCGCGGCGAGCCTTATCGCGCGAAAGGACGGCTTCGCCCATAAGGTTCTCGATGCGGTCGAGGAAAACCTCAACGATGTCGCCGACCTTCGGCTTCTCTTCTTCGAGAAGGAATTCCTTCATCGGCACCCGGCCTTCGACCTTGAGGCCGACGTCCAGGATCAGTTGGTCACCGTTAATGGCAACGACCGTTGCAGGGACCACACGGCCTTCCTGCAGCGTGGTTGCGCCGGTGGAGTCTTCGAACATCGCGGCAAAGTCGTCGGTGCTCGGATTCATGGTTTCAGTTGCAGACAATTTTCTCTCCAAAGGTCTGATCAACGCAGTTCAGGGCGCCGAGCGGGATTGCTGGCGCTTAAACGCTGTCAGTCTTTTCTCTTGGAAACTGCGGAGGCCAGGCTTTTGGATTTGGGGAATGAACCCCAGAGCCTGCTACTCCTGACGGGCAAGAACCGCTTCAACGGTGGCCCGCGCCTTTTCCACAGCCGCGTCTATAGTCAGATGAGTGGTGTCGATCAAGACCGCGTCTGCCGCCATTTTCATCGGCGCATCCTTGCGGTTGCGATCACGCTCATCACGCTCGCGCAGCTGCTGCAGCAGTTCGTCCTTGGTGATCGTGTCGCCGGCGGCCTGAAGCTCCTTGTGGCGACGTTGCGCACGCACTTCGATATCGGCGTCGACCCAGAGTTTCGCATCGGCTTCAGGGCACACAACCGTGCCGATGTCTCGCCCATCCAGAACGGCTCCAGCGGCCTGATTGGCAAAGTCACGCTGCAATTGAAGGAGCGCGGCCCGGACATCCGGGATCACGGCGACTTTGGAAGCCGCAACGCCGGCCTCGGCGGTGCGCAGTTCGGCCTCTTCAAAGCTGCCCGGATCGAGCGTCGAGGCGACTTCAGCAAGCGCCTTCGCATCATCCAACGCCACCCCGGCTTTCATCGCCGCAACGCCGGTTGCGCGGTAGAGGCGTCCGGTATCCAGATGTGGTAACCCGAAGTGAGCGGCGAGCCGCGCCGCGATCGTGCCTTTACCGGAGGCGAGAGTTCCGTCGATTGCGATAATCATCGGCGCGGACATGCGCGATGGCGCCGCGGCAGTCAAGAACGCTTCAATGGTCAGCTTTTGCGAATGTCAGCGCCCAGTTCTGCCATGTGCGACATGAAGTCCGGATAGGAGGTTGCGATCATCGCAGCGTCGTCGATCGAGACTGGCTTCTGGCTTGCCGTGCCCATGACCAGGGCGCTCATTGCGATGCGGTGATCGTGATGCGTCTCGACCAGGCCGCCACCGGGAGGTGGTCCGCCGCAACCCTGAACGACGAAGCCGTCGGCACGTTCTTCGACCTCGACGCCGTTTACCCTGAGCATGGCCACGACCGCTGCGATCCGGTCACTTTCCTTCACGCGCAGTTCTTCTGCCCCGGTCACGATCGTCTCGCCCTCGGCAAAGGCTGCAAGCACGGACAGGATGGGGAATTCGTCAATCATCGATGCGACGAGATTCTCGGGTATTGAGCGGCCCTTTAGGCCAGCGCTGGCGCCCTGAAGGTCGATCAGCCGCTCGCCCGCCGCATCGCCCATCTCTTCGGCGCCGATATCCGCCCCCATCATCGCTGCGGCCTGGAAGAAGCCGTCGCGGGTCTCATTGGACATCACACTCTCCACAACCACGCCGCCAGACGGCGAGATAAGTGCGCCGGCAATGAGGAACGCTGCCGATGATGGATCGCCCGGAATGACCGTATCTACCGAGTGCAACATCTGACCGCCTTCGATTGATACTGACTGGCGACGGCCACCGGCAGGGCGGGTCGAAAGACGAACGCCGAACCCTTTCAGCATTTTTTCGGTATGGTCGCGGGTTGGACGGGATTCCGTGACGGTCGTGGTGCCCTGAGCATTGAGGCCAGCAAGCAGGACGCATGATTTCACCTGAGCGGAGGCTTGCTCGGGCTCAAATTCGATCGGCTGAAGGGCGTCCGTTCCGGTCAGCGTGATGGGCAGCATCCCGCGCCCATCATGCTCAAACTTTGCGCCCATCCGCTCAAGTGGGTTTATGACCCGGTTCATCGGGCGTCTGGAAAGGCTCTCGTCACCAACAATTTTTGCAGTGATCGGATAACCTGACATCAGGCCCATCATCAGGCGAGAGCCGGTGCCGGAATTGCCAAAATCGATCGCGCCCGCGGGAGAACGCAGGCCGGCTTCGCCGACGCCAATGATCGCCCAGCGTCCGGGGCCTGTCTGCTCTACCGTGGCGCCCAATGCCGCCATGGCCAGTGCAGTATTGATGACGTCCTCGCCCTCCAGAAGACCCGAAATCTCCGACCGGCCATCGGCAAGGCTGGCAAACATCAGGGCACGGTGAGAACATGACTTGTCCCCCGGTGCACGGATCGAGCCCTGAAACCGGGGAACGGGGTAGGAAGTCCAGGCCAATCGCATCTCCTCTGCACAAGCACGCGAAAAGCGCTTTGACAGGGGCGCGCCTTTCTGGCAAGCGCCCCCCCATCATTTCAATCCAGGTGCGGAGACCAAAGACCGATGGCCGACCCCGATCTTGGTATCAAACAGATTTGCCCAAACTGCGAAGCCAAGTTTTACGACCTGAACAAGCGTCCCGCAGTTTGTCCTAAATGCCAGACCGAATTCGATCCGGATGACGACGAAATTCGTTCAACAAGCGCCAAGCTGAAAGCGAAGCGTGCGAAGAGCGCCGTCCCGAAGGATGAAGACGAGGACGATCTGGAAGAGGAAGAGAACAAGCGTCGCAAGAAGAAAGCCGTCTCCGAAGATGACGATGACGGCGATGATGATGACGATGTCGAAGAGGATGAAGACGAGGACGACGAAGAGGATGACGAAGCCTCTCGCGAACTCGGTTCGGACGCGGATGAAGTCGTTCTCGAAGGCGGCGACGAGGAAGAAGACGATGAAGCAGCACCGGGCAAAGTCCCGAGCGGCTTCAACGAAGACGGCCTCGATGACGACGATGATGATGACGACATCTCGCTCGACGATGACGAAGACGACTTCGATCTTGACGATGACGACGACCTCGACCTCGACGGCGACGATGATGATGATGACCTCGATATCGACGACGGCGATGACGACGATTCCGATGAGGACGACGACACCAAGTCCTGATAAATGGACTTGATCAGGAGCGCGTGAGCCTATAACTCACGCGTCTCCAAGAGATTGGGGCCTTAGCTCAGCTGGGAGAGCGCCTGCATGGCATGCAGGAGGTCAGCGGTTCGATCCCGCTAGGCTCCACCAATCAGTCGCTCGCAATGAGCGCTTCAA
>JAYZBJ010000100.1:0-8344 GCA_036338795.1 Pseudomonadota bacterium
AAACGTCTTGGTCACTTCATAGCGGCGCAGGCCGTCATCATAGACGAACTCAATTTCCTCTTCGCCCGTGCCGTTCAGGACGACGTCCTGGACCTTTTCGGACAGCTTGTTCCATGGCGTTTTCAGATTGAAGCCATAATGGTCTGCCAGGGCTTGCAGCGTTTGCGTTTGGTAAGGTGAGGCCTGTTTGGCCCACGGCGCGATGGCGCCGCTCATCAAATCGAGATCCTTGTCTGGGACGACGAGGCCTGGATCGATTTTCAACTGCTGTCCAAGACCGTCACAGGTCGGGCATGCGCCGAACGGGTTATTGAACGAGAACAGGCGCGGTTCGATTTCCGGAATTGTAAATCCGGAGACCGGACAGGCAAAATTGGCGGAATAGGTGATCCGCTTCGGCTCGGTCTCGCCCTCGGCGAGGTCTGCATATTCAAGCACGGCGATGCCGTTGGCGAGACCCAGTGCGGTCTCGAAGCTTTCGGCAAGGCGTTGTTGCATGCCTTCGCGGATTACGATCCGGTCGACCACGACGTCGATGTCATGCTTGAACTTCTTGTCGAGCGTGGGCGGGCTTTCAAGATCGTAGAACTCGCCATCCACTTTCACGCGCTGGAAGCCGTTCTTCAGCAGCTCGGCAAACTCTTTCCTGTATTCACCCTTGCGGCCACGGATCATCGGCGCCAGCAGGTAGAGCCGCGACTTCTCCGGCAGGTCCATGGTGCGGTCGACCATCTCGGAGACCGTCTGGCTCTGGATTGGAAGCCCAGTCGCCGGTGAGTAGGGAATGCCCACGCGCGCCCAGAGCAGGCGCATATAGTCATAGATCTCAGTCACCGTGCCGACAGTCGAGCGCGGATTCTTGGAGGTGGTCTTCTGCTCGATCGAGATGGCGGGTGACAGGCCTTCGATGCTTTCCACATCGGGCTTCTGCATCAGTTCGAGAAACTGGCGGGCATAGGCCGAGAGGCTTTCGACATAACGTCTCTGGCCTTCAGCATAGATCGTATCGAAGGCGAGCGAGGATTTCCCAGAACCAGACAGGCCGGTCAGCACGACGAGCTGGTCGCGCGGGATGTCGACATCGATATTCTTCAGGTTGTGTTCTTTCGCACCGCGCACGCGGATCATGCGAAGGTCGGGAGCAGTCATCGGCTGAGCCTTTGGGAACGCTTCAAGTCTTATCAATCTACATGTGTGCCCAGAGTCCAGCTTGACGACAAGAACAAAAGCTGAACATCATCGCGCTGACACAGGTTTGGGCTGAGGATTGTGGAAATATGGGGTGCGAGGGCGACACGCGCCAAGTCACGTATTACACCCAAGCCTTACGATTCGAATGCGAAATGAATGGAGCGCGACATGGCAGGCTCAGTAAACAAGGTGATCCTCGTCGGCAATCTGGGCGCCGATCCGGAGGTTCGCCAGTTCCAGAATGGCGGTCAGGTCTGCAACCTGCGCGTTGCGACGTCCGAAACCTGGAAAGACAAGAATACCGGCGAGCGCCGCGAAAAGACCGAGTGGCACCAGGTGGCCATCTTCAATGAAGGTCTGATCCGCATTGCCCAGAACTATCTGCGCAAGGGCTCGAAGGTTTATCTCGAAGGCAAGCTGCAGACCCGCAAGTGGCAGGATCAGAATGGCAATGACCGCTATTCGACCGAAGTCGTCCTGCAGGGCTTCGACGGAACGCTCACCATGCTGGACAGCGCTGGCGGTGGCCAGGGCGGAGGCGGCGGTGGTGGTGGCGGCCGCATGGGTGGCGGCGGCGGGGGCGGCAATTATGGCGGCCCGCGCCAGCTCGATGGCCCCCCACAGGAGTTCAACCAGGATTTCGACGACGAGATCCCGTTCTAGGACGAGGAGGCAGGCATGCCGGCAATGGCCCATCCGCCTGCTCCCGGTACCGAAACCATTGCCCGGCGCCTCGCCAGCCTGCAGGTGCCGGGTGACGTTCTTATCGTCGGGTTGACCGGTTCGGTCGCCTCCGGAAAGTCCACACTCGCTGGACACATCGTCGATGCGCTGAGGGCGACCGAGCGCGTCACTGAAACCGTTTCCACCGATGGCTTCCTGTTTCCCAACACCGTCCTGGCTGAGCGTGAGCTTACCAACCGCAAGGGCTTTCCCGAAACCTATGACCACGGCAGCATGGCCGGCGCCATCCGAGACCTGCGGTCGGGCGGTGCAACATTTCCGGCCTACAGCCATGAGACGTTTGATGTCGATCCGGCGCTGGCCCGCCAGATCAGCAAGCCAGATGTGCTCGTGCTGGAGGGCCTCGGCCTGCCGAAGCCCACAGCCCCGCCGCGTGAAAGCGGCGAAGCGGACGTCTTCATCTACCTCGACGCAGACCTTGCGCACATAGAGGCGTGGTTCCTTGAACGGTTCATGCGTTTCTGGCGCGCCGCTGAGCACGACCCGACCAGCTTCTATGCGCAGTTCCGGCACATGAGTGAGGCGGAGACGGAAGTGTTTGCCATGCAGGTCTGGCGCACCATCAACCTGCCCAATCTGGAGCAGCACATGCTGCCGCTTCGCGAGCATGCCGACATGGTGGTGAAAAAGGACAGGGACCATTCGGTCCGCATCGTGGAAGACCGACTGGCCTAGCTCATCCCGCGATAGCGGCCGGGCTTGTGGTTTATCGCGACGGTCAGGTTCAGCACAAACGCTCCGAGGATGGACAGGCCGACCAGTGACAGCGGCAGCATGAACAGCGCGACAACGAGGATTGCGAGATCGACGATCAGCTGGAAGATGCCTGCGCGAATGATGCCTTTGTCCTGCAGGAATTGCGACAGGATGGTTACGCCACCAATTCCGGCCCGGTGCCGTAACAGCATGACAAGGCCGACCCCCATCATGTCCGCGCCGAGGGTACGGCTGGCACGCTGTACTATGAGATACAGGCCACGATGTAGGGTGAGCTGCAGAATGGCGACGCCTATCTGATGAAGGGTCCTGTCGTGCTGAGCCGGGTCAATGATGTGCCGGGCGCGTCAGATGAGGACCTGGCTTAGCATATCGAGGCGAGCGATCTTCGGCCGCGCCCGGTGGATGAGGAAACCGGTGAGCCGGAGTAGGATCGGTTTACTCGCTGGACTTGGCGAGCCGAATGATCCGGTCGATAAATTCCTTTTTTGCAATGGTGTAGGCTTCACGGTCGCGGCGGTGCAGCGCAGCCAGTTGTCTTTTTAGCTCGCCATATGCCCGGGCTTCTTGCGGATGCGCTCGCAGATAGTCGATGAAGACCAGACGCCGCAGCATCTCGCCATCGGGCTGGCAAACATGTAGGTGATGTGTGCGTCGCTTGCCGCGCGGCGGCATTCCGCGCACAAAAAACAGGCGATCCTTTTTAGGGTTTTCAGCCCAGTAATCGTAACCGAGCCGGTCCAGCACAGCCGGCAGGTCGCGTTTCGCAGCGTCCAGTTTCGGTACAACGAGCAGCATATCGATGACTGGCTTGGCGGGCATGCCCTCAATTGCGGTGCTGCCGAAGTGTGCCAGTTCCAAGATAGTTTGGCCTTTAAGCGCGTCATACAGCCGGCCGCGCTCCAGAGCGAAAGCCGCCGGCCAGTTTGGATCATAATCGACGATTTCGATCTCATCGCTCATGAAACCGGTTTAGGAACGACGTCGCGAGATGGCTAGCTCATCCCGCGATAGCGGCCGGGCTTGTGATTGATCGCGACGGTCAGGTTCAGCACAAACGCTCCGAGGATGGACAGGCCGACCAGTGACAGCGGCAGCATGAACAGCGCAACAACGAGGATCGCGAGATCGACGATCAGCTGGAAGATGCCTGCGCGAATAATGCCTTTGTCCTGCAGGAATTGCGACAGGATGGTTACGCCACCAATTCCGGCCCGGTGCCGCAGCAGCATGACAAGGCCGACTCCCATCATGGCCGCGCCCGCGACCGATGCGAATACCGGGTTCAGCATCGAGAAGTCTGCCCAGAGCGGGATCAGCCGTGTCAGGCCGGAAATTAGCGCGATTGCAATGAATGTACGGATTGTGAAGCCCCAGCCCATCCGCATGATGGAGAGCGCATAAAAGGGCAGGTTCAGGACAAAGAAAACGAGGCCGAAAGAGAACGGCGTCCCGAATTCGATAAGCAGGCTGGTGCCGGCAAGCCCGCCCGTGATGAGCATGGCCTCGCTGTACAGCGTCACCCCGAATGACAGGAGCAGCGTTCCAAGTAGGAGCGCCTGCACATCCTCATACCATTTGTGCTGTTCAATGCCTTCAGGTGCGGTGTCGGCCAAGTCGGTCCATCCTTCTGCTCAGCCCCGCATGCCGGGGGCGTCGCTGAACGTCAACAGGCGGCGGTGAGACCGGCTTCGCTTACGCCCTTCAACGCGGCAGGTGCACGTCTAGGGACGGTAGATCTCGACGGCCGCGCTTGTCTTGTTGCCGCCGCGCTCAAGCGCGCCGCCGATGAGGTAGATATCCTGTCCGACAGCGACACCGCCAAGGCCGTGTCTCGGTTGCGGCATGTCAGCGAGGGAGCGCCAGCGGTCTGTCAGGGAGTCATACTCCCAGGCTTCCGGGTAGACGCCTCCGCCATTGTTGAAGAACTCTCCGCCAAACGCGAAGAGCTTGTCTCCGATGGCCGCGCAGGCAAGGCCGCCTTGGCCTTTCGGCATGGGGGCCAGGCGTTCCCAGCGGTCCGACCAAGGGTCGTAGGCCTCATGTATCGCGGTGTTGCCGCCTGCGACGGTGCGACCGCCAACGATGTGGAGCCGGCTGTCGATGACGGCGCCCGCCGCGCTGTTGCGGGCGGTTGGCATAGGCGCTGCGTCTGTCCAGTTCCTCCCGTCGAATACCCAGTGAGCCCCCGTATCGGTGTGGTCGCCCCAGTCGAGATTGCGCTCGCCCTGCGGCTGGCGTCCGCCGACCACGTGCAGCTTGCGGCGCATCACGGCGGCAACGCTTTCACCGTTTGGAGCCGGAAGCCCGGGCAGGGATAGCCAGTCATCCTCCGCGTCATTGTAGAGCCAAACGTCAGACTGCATCTGCCATGCGCCGGTCTCGTCAGCTTCGAAGCCGCCAAGACAGAGCAGCCTGCCGCGATAGCTGATGAGTTGCGGATGATGCCGCGCCGTGGGAAGCGGACGTTTGATGTACCAGATGCCTGAAGCTGGATCGAAAGCGTGGTGGGCGGCCGTCGGTCCGGTGATTTCACCGTTCTCAGCGATGAAGCCGCCGGCGACGTGAATCTTGCCGTCGTGCAGGCAGGGATAGATTTCCTGAACGGGGAAGGGGAGAGACGGACCGCTGCGCCAGCCGCGACGTTCATTGGCGCTCGCAGCCGGTGTCATGGTCACAAATCCGGCGGCGGCGCCGACTTGCAGGAGCCGGCGCCGGCTCAATCCACGCTGATTGATCATCCCAAGTCCTCCACTCGTCCGTTTACCTTAATAAGCGTCGCCGCGCGGACGCAAATGAGAGGTTCAGCCCCATATGATTTGGCCTCGCCGTGCCCCGGCGGCAGGCGTGTGCAGCCACGCATTTCGCCGCTAGCCTTCCTGAAAACGATAAAGGGAGAAAAGCCATGGCGATTGATTTTACGATTCCGGATGATGCGAAGGCGGTGCGCGAGCGCGTGCGGCAATGGGTGCAGGATGAGTGTATTCCTGCCGAGAAGCGCCTTGAGAGCGGCGAGGATTACAAGACTGTCCTGAACGAGCTTCGCGGCAAGGCGAGGGGACAGGGTCTTTGGCTGCCCTTCATTCCTGAAGAGCATGGCGGGATGGGCCTCGGCCCGCTCGCCAATGCGCTGGTGCAGATGGAGCTGGGGCAAAGCCATCTTGGCGCCCTGTCGATGAATTCGCAGGGACCGGATGATGCGACCATGCTGACCTTGCTGGCGCACGGGACGGACCATCAGAAAGAAAAGTTCCTGAAGCCGATCCTGAATGGCGAGAAGCGTGTCTGCTACTCGATGACAGAGAAAGCTGCCGGCGCCGATGCGACCGGTATGCAGACCCGTGCCGAGAAGGACGGCAACAGCCATTATGTCCTGAACGGTGAAAAGTGGTTCTCGTCCGCCGCGTCGGTCGCCGATATTGCGGTGGTCATGGCGAAGACAAATCCGGAAGCTCCGCGCCATGAGCAGTACTCGACCTTCATCGTCGAGCTGCCGGACCCTGGCTACAACATCATCCGCGATATTCCGACCATGGCGGTACACGGGCCGCTCTACGAGATCATGGGCGGTGGCCATGCCGAGGTGAAGATCGACAATCTCCGCGTGCCGCAGGAGAACCTGCTGGGCGGTGAAGGCAAGGGCTTCGCGATGGGGCAACACCGCCTCGCTTATGGGCGCCTCCGCCACGGCATGCACAATGTTGCCATGGCGCAGCGGGCGCTCGATCTTGCGACTGAGCGCGTGACCAGCCGCTCGACCTTCGGCAAGGGGCTTGAGGACCGCCAGGGCGTCCAGTTCATGCTGGCGGAATGCGCGAGCCAGCTTTACATCGCGCGCCTGATGCTGATGCACATCGCCTATAAGGCAGAGAACGGAATGGACCTTCGCCAGGAAAACGGCATCGCCAAGGTTTTCCTCGCCAACATGGTTCATAAGGTCGTCGACACGGCGATCCAGCTACACGGTGCGCTTGGCTATTCGCTCGATACGCCGCTGGCGGCCTGGTACACCCATATCCGCTCCCAACGGCTCGTCGATGGGCCGGACGAAGTGCACAAGTGGATCACGGGCAAGAATGTAATCCGGGCCTTCAAGAAGGATGGGACCACAGCCGCCGCTGCGGGGGGTGATCTACTCTGATTGCGGGCCGCAATGAAACTTCCGTCGCCTGACTTTCCACGGCGCTGTGGAAAGCCGGGCGGCAACCGCCTTGAAGGTTTGTGTCTCGCTAGGGGGGCTGCTAGTCTTTTAACCAGATTCTGCGGGCGATTCGACGCTCGCGCTGGTAAGCAGAAGGCAGGTCTTCCGTGAGCGACGAAAACACTCCGCCAGAAGAACCAGAGAACCCGATCCCGCCGCATCAGGACGGCATTGACCCGGTCGATATCGAGGATGAGCTGAAACGCTCCTATCTCGATTATGCGATGAGCGTCATCGTCAGCCGTGCACTGCCCGATGTACGTGACGGCCTGAAGCCGGTTCACCGCCGTATCCTCTACGCAATGCAGGTCAACGGCAATACGCCGGACAAGCCTCACCGGAAGTCTGCAAACATTGTCGGTGCGGTGATGGGTGCTTATCACCCGCACGGCGACAGCGCTATTTATGACGCGCTCGTCCGCATGGCGCAGCCTTTCTCGATGGGGCTAACCCTCGTTGATGGTCAGGGTAACTTCGGCTCGATCGACAATGATCCGCCGGCGGCCATGCGTTACACCGAATCCCGTATGACGAAGGCGGCGCAGTACCTGCTGGCTGACATCGACAAGGATACGGTGCCTTTCCAGGACACCTATGACCAGGAAAACAAGGAGCCGATGGTACTGCCTGCGCAGTTCCCGAACCTTCTAGTGAATGGTGGCGGCGGTATCGCTGTCGGCATGGCCACCAATATTCCACCGCACAATCTCGGCGAAGTCGTCGATGCGACGCTGGCGATGATCGACGATCCGGCCATTGATGATGAGCAACTGCTTGAAATCGTCCCCGGTCCGGACTTCCCGACCGGTGGCCTGATCCTTGGCTATGCCGGCTCGCGCAAGGCGCTCCTCGAAGGCCGCGGTTCTGTCCTCATGCGCTCGCGTACTGCCATTGAAGACGTCCGCTCCGGCCGCCAGGCGATCATCGTGACGGAAATTCCGTACCAGGTGAACAAGGCTGCCATGGTGCAGAAGATCGCCGAACTCGTCCGCGACAAGCGCATCGAAGGCATCGCGGACTTGCGCGACGAGTCCGACCGTCATGGCATCCGTGTCGTCATCGAGGTCAAGAAGGATGCCAGCGTCGATGTCGTGCTGAACCAGCTTTATCGCTTCTCTCCGCTGCAAAGTTCCTTCCCGGTCAACATGGTGGCGCTGAATGGCGGCCGCCCGGAACAACTGAACCTGCGCGCCGTGCTGCAGGCTTTCATCCAGTTCCGTGAGGAAGTCGTCGCGCGGCGGACCAAGTTCGAGCTGAACAAGGCGCGTGACCGCGCCCACGTCCTCGTTGGTCTCGCGCTGGCTGTCGCCAACATTGACGAGGTCATCCGCATCATTCGCCATGCGCCCGATCCGGCGACGGCGCGTGAACAGCTTCTGGCAAAGGCCTGGCCTGTGATGGACATGGGGCCGCTGATCGACCTTATCGCCGACCGTCGCACACGGCGCGCCGACGATTCATCGATCTACCTGTCCGACGAGCAGGCACGTG